>JALHTS010000495.1 GCA_022865965.1 Ignavibacteriaceae bacterium | reverse complement strand
GATTACGGATTTCTACTCCGTAAGTAAATTTCTTATCAATAGACTCAATGAATGATTCAAATCGATGGAAAATAAAAAGAAGTCCAAGTCTGATATTGTGTTTCTTAAACTATATGCGAAACAAAGAAAAGTAAAAAATCCATTTGATGAAACAAGGAGTTACACTCCTCAAATAACAAAGGAAATCAAGCCAGGAGCAGATGATGTCTAAATACATTTACAAAATTATCAAGTTACGCAGGAAGATTTTGGCGATTGAAAAGATTACGATCAAGTAAATAAAATATCCGATTTGTTCGGTTAGCCATTTAACGATTTACCTTAGATATTGCTGTCCCAGAGTAAAATAAGTGTTGAAAAAATTCCCGGACAAAGCTTTTTGTGTATTTAATTTATCCACGTATTATTGAGAAGAAATATGTTTAATTGCTTGCATTATATTTTTTTCAATGAAATTCTATTTGATCAAATATATTTTACCACTAATCAATTATTCCTTTCTAAAAAAAATATTATTTAATAACTAAGGAGTTATAAATGCAACAGATTGACAGAGACAAGATTAATAAAATTCAATCAGATAGGAAAGAAGCTCACAAATACTTTTATGAAAAATCCCCTGTATACAAAGTTTTTGTTGAAATGGAACAAAAAACTTTTAAGGATTGCAAACTTTCAAAAATGATTAAAGAACTGATTGCTATAGGCATCTCAATAGTAACTAATTGCGAATCCTGTCTTGAATGGCATATTAAACAAGCTCTCGATGCCGGAGCAACTGTTGATCAAATTATTGAAGCAATTGAGGTGGGTTTTGAAATGGGAGTAGGACCTACAACCGTAGCAAGCAGATTCGCTCTTAAAGTATTACAATACTATAATAAATAAAATGCGCTGCGTACTGATGGATTATTATCTATCAGGAGTTAGCAGTCTGGCCAGAATAGATAAATCTTAAAAACATAATCAGAGGATTAAAAATGAAATAATTATTTATACTAAAAAATAAGACTGAATATCGTTTCATTATTAGCTTTTGAATTGACTCTGATATTTCCCCCATGAACTCTCATTATCTGTCTGGTTAGACTTAACCCGATTCCAGACCCATCTTTTTTTGTACTAAAAAAAGGAATAAATATCTTTTCCTGGATTTCTTCAGGAATACCCGGACCATTATCAATTACTTTTAATATAATTCTTCCACGCGCATTTAATTCTGCTAATAGTTTTATGTTCTTATTTTCATAGTTAGCTAACGCATGTATCGAGTTTAATATAAGATTTATTAATATTTGTTCGATGAGCGATTGATCAGCTGTAAGCTCTAAAGTAGCTGGACATATACTTTTAGAGAAAATAATTTTATTCTTTTCTATTTCACTTTTTAACAGTTTTTCCAGCCGGTTAAATAGTTGAGATATTGAAATAATTTCAAAATTGGGTTTTGGGATTTTAGTAAGATTTCTATAACTCTCAACAAAATCTATCAGTCCTACGCTTCTTCTCTCAATTGTTTTTACTGCATCCTTTATATCGGTTATTTGCTCCTGATCAAGTTCATTATCATTATCCTGGTTGCAGAGAATATCATTAACGGTTGAGGCGAGGGAAGAAATCGGTGTAACGGAATTCATTATTTCGTGAGTAAGAACTTTAATCAGTTTTTGCCAGGACTCAAGCTCTTTTTCTTCAAGCTCCATTTGAATATTTTGAATCGATACCAGTTTGTAAAGCTGATTTCGCATTTTAAATTCAGTAGCATAAATGATCAGTTGTATAATATCTGATTCCGTATAAATTTTAATTGGGGCCCGCTCTCCCGGTTTAAGGTTAATTAATTTTTTATGGAATTCATCCGGAAGATTGCTGATGGTTAATATACTTTTACTTTGAGTAATTCCCAGTATTTTACGTGCAGCATGGTTAATAAATTCAATTTTGCCCGATTGGTCAAAGGACAATAAACCAATATCAATATGCCTTATAACCGTTTGAAGAAATCTGTATTGTTCTTCTTTTTCGTTACGCGTTTTTCTGAACTCATCCATAACTGAATTAATCGAAGCAGTCAGATCATCAAAACTTTTCCCAAGTTTTAATGATCCAAAACTTTGTGAAAAATCCGAATATTTTATTGATGACAAAAAACGGGATAAGTTTCTGTTCGTTACATCGACATAGTTAATAATATTATAAAAAATATATGCGGATGAAATTAACATTATACCCAGGGATAGATAAGAATTGTATAGAAAGAAAAAATAAAATCCTGCAGCAAGGACAATTGCCAGTAACAGAATTTTTATAAAGAGTTTAAAACGAAATTTATTCATCGATATTAGAGATTAAATTTATCCATTCTTCTGTAAAGGGAAGTCCTTGTCAACCCAAGTTCGTCTGCCGCTTTTGTTACATTACCCTGGTACTTAGCCAGGACTTTTCGTACAACTATTTTTTCAACACTTTCAAGGTTGTAATTATCAAATTTCAGAACGGATTTATAATTCTCTGAAGCGCGTAAAACAAAGTCTTGCGGCTCAAGAATGTCTGATTCACATAATATTACCGCACGTTCTACCGCATGCTGCAGCTCTCTAACATTACCCGGCCAGTCATAAGTTTTTAACTTACTTAAAGTTGAAGCTATTAACCTGAGATTGTTTTTATTATATTTTTTTCGAAAGATATTCAAATAATATTCAACAAGTAATTCAATATCAGCTTTGCGGTCTCTTAAAGGTGGGATGTGTATCTCAACAGTATTTATACGGTAAAGCAAATCCTGTCTGAACCTGCCTTCCTTTACAAGTTTATTTAAATCGCTATTGGTCGCACTGATAAGTCTTATATTAATTTCCTTCACTTTATTTGAGCCTACCCGTGAAATTTTACGCTCCTGTATGGCGGATAATAATTTCGCTTGAAGTTCAATCGGGATATTTGAAATTTCATCCAGGAAAAGAGTTCCATTTGATGCAAGTTCAAATCTGCCTGCTCTATCTTCCTTTGCATCTGTAAATGCTCCTCTAACATGTCCGAATAACTCACTCTCAAATAGAGAGTGTGTGATTGCTCCCATATCAACACTAACAAAAACTTCTGCGGATCTTGATGACTGGTTATGCAATGCCCGCGCAACCAGTTCTTTCCCCGTTCCATTTTCACCCAGTATCAAAACATTAGCATCAGTGTCAGCAACTTTATGAATGGTATTAAATACCTGCTGCATTGGAGTAGAATTTCCGATGAGGTTACGAAACTTTTTTCCCATATCCTGATTCATTTGTTTATTTTGTGAACGTAAGTAATCAAGTTCACGCTTTGATTCGCTAAGTTTTAAAGCTGAAGATATTGTGGCCACAAATTTTTCATTTTGCCATGGTTTTAGAACAAAATCGATAGCACCGTATTTTATTGCTTTTACTGCTGTATCAACATCACCAAAAGAAGTTATGAGAATTACGACTGAAGATGGATCAATTTTTAAGATTTCATTTAGCCAATAAAATCCTTCTTGCCCGCTGGTCATATCCTGCGTAAAATTCATATCGAGGAGAATCACGTCGTAGATTTCATTTTTAAGAAGATTGGGTAAAACACCCGGATCTTTTTCAGTATCTATAATGTTGAAATACTGCTTCAATAATAATTTAGCCGCCAGTAAAACGTCTTCATTGTCATCAATGATAAGAATTCTATTATTACTTTTTTTCATAAATGTAACTGGATTTTTAGATAATTGTGATAAATCATTTATCCAACTATTAAGCCTAAAAAAACGAAATTAAACTAAAGAAATATAAAACAATTCGTACGAATACGAACACCACTGTACATAATCGAACGTTTCCAACCCCAAAATAGCCATTTTTTATTTGAAATAACAATTATTTTAAGGCACAGCTATTGGGTGATAATACAAAACATTTATGATGGCAATGGACAAGAAAATTGAAAAGAAAATATGGACACCCAAAAAAATAGCTGTTTATTCAATAACAGCAGTGTTCATAATATTTGTTGTATATAATTTCATCTTTGGCGATTCAAGTAAAAAATTGAATATAGAGCTTGAGCGAATTAACATCTCCAATGTTGAAAGAGGTCCCTTTCAGGAGTTTACACCTATTACAGGAATCATCCAGCCGATCGAAACTTTCAAACTCGATGTTTCTGATGGTGGCAGGGTTGTTACAAAGTTTGTGGAAGAAGGTGCATTCCTGAATGAAGGAGATCCAATTATTCTACTGGATAATGCCCAGTTAAGATTGAGCATCATCTATAATGAAGCAAATGTATTCCAGCAAATAAATAATTTGAGGGGTACAAAACTTTCATTCCAGCAAAGCAAATTAGATCTGCAATCCAGACTTCTTCAGAGCGACAGAGACATAAGAGAGCAAAAACGCAAGTATGAAGTGAATAGACAACTATTTGAAAAAGGTATGATCTCCGACAATGAATATTTAGATTCAAAGGATCAGTATGAATATCTCTTGGATCATAAAAGACTAACAATGGAAACATATCAACAGGATTCAATCTTTCGTGTTGAACAAATTAAGCAATTAGAGATCTCTGTTAATACTCTTGCCGGTAATCTTGAAATAACAAAACATCAATTAGAAAACCTTACAGTTAAAGCGCCGATTAGAGGACAATTAACATCGCTGAATGCAGAGATCGGGCAATCTATTGGAGCTGGTGAAAATGTTGGACAGATAGATAAAGTAGATTCATTCAAAGTAAGAGCTAATATTGATGAATACTGGATCGTACGTGTTAGTCCGGGACAAAATGGCGAGTTCACTTTTTCAGATGAAAATTACAGGCTCCAGGTAAAAACTGTTTTTCCGCAAGTTACTAATGGTTCCTTCCAGGTAGATATGATCTTTGTTGACAAACTTCCACAAGGAATCAGAAGGGGACAGACTGTTCATATCAAGCTTGAACTCGGAGAACTGACCGAAGCACTTTTTATAGAAAGAGGCGGTTTTTATCAATCAACCGGCGGGCAGTGGATATTTGTTGTTGATCCGTCAGGGAATTTTGCTGTTAAAAGAAATATTAAACTGGGACGACAGAACACTCAATACTATGAAGTACTGGAAGGATTAAAGGTAGGCGAAAAAGTAATAACATCATCGTATGAAAATTATGGTGATATCGAAAAATTAATTTTGAAATAAACCAACATCTAAGGGAATAATCAATGATTAGAACAAACAATCTTAAGAAAATTTATCTTACGGAAGAAGTTGAAACTACTGCTCTTAATAATGTTAATATCCAGATTGAGCCGGGTGAATTTGTTTCAATAATGGGTCCTTCAGGATGCGGAAAATCTACTTTGCTAAACGTACTTGGTCTTCTCGATAATCCTTCCGACGGAGAGTATTACTTTCTCGATCACGAGGTTTCTAAATTTACCGAAAGACAAAGAGCAAATCTCCGAAAAGAAAATATCGGATTTGTCTTTCAGAGTTTTAACCTGATTGATGAACTAACCGTGTTTGAAAATGTAGAGCTCCCGCTTCTTTATCTTAAGTATTCATCAGTTGATAGAAAAAAGAGAGTGAACGAAGTACTTGAACAGATGAACATAATGCACAGAGCCAATCATTTTCCGCAGCAGCTTTCAGGAGGGCAGCAGCAAAGGGTTGCTGTATCAAGAGCTATTGTCGGTAATCCCAAAATGATTTTAGCAGATGAACCGACTGGTAACCTGGATTCCACACACGGTGATGAAGTTATGAACATTTTAACAAAATTAAATGAAGCGGGTACAACTATAATAATGGTTACACATTCACCAAATTATGCAGAATACGGCAACAGGATAATTCATCTATTCGACGGGCATGTTGTTACCGAAAATATGCAGGAAGAGTTTCGTGTATGATAAAGCTTAATAATATTGAAAAATTCTACTCGAATAAATTAATCAAAACTTATGTTCTGAGAAGGATTAACATGGAAGTAGAAGAAGGGGAGTTTATTTCAATTATGGGTCCATCGGGTTCCGGCAAAACTACTTTACTAAATATTATAGGAATGCTCGATACTCCTTCAAACGGTGAATACAATTTTTATGATGAACCTGTTCATAAAATGAGCGAAAAAAAATTAACCGAATTACATAAAATGCATATTGGTTTTGTATTCCAGCAATATCATTTAATTGATGAGCTGACTGTTTACGAGAACATAGAAACTCCGTTGTTATATCAAAAAGTAAAAAGTGGTGAACGAAAAGGTCGTGTTGCAGAAATACTTGACAAATTTAATATGGTTGCTAAAAAAGATTTATTTCCTAATCAACTTTCCGGAGGACAGCAGCAGCTTGCAGCAATCGGAAGAGCAATTGGAGGAAATCCTAAATTAATTCTGGCGGATGAGCCTACAGGAAATCTTCATTCGGACCAGGGAAAAGAAATTATGCAATTGCTGAAGAAATTAAATGAAGAAGGAACAACAATCATTCAGGTTACACACTCGGAAGAAAACGCAAAGTATGGTAACAAAATCATACAATTGAAAGACGGGTGGATTGAAAATTAGTAATTACAGGAGATTTAATGTTTAAAAATTATTTTAAAGTTGCCTATCGTAATCTAAAAAAAAACAAAGCATACACATTCATAAGTGTATTTGGTCTTGCACTTGGATTGGCTGTATGTGCAATGCTTTTATTGTATGTTCAGAACGAGTTAAGTTATGATCAGTTTAACAAAAATGCTGATAATATTTACAGGTTAACTCAACCTGAACACGCATATCATGCACCACAAGTTGCAAAAAAATTAGCAGACAATTTACCTGAAATAAAAGATTTTGTGCGAATTTTTCCAATGGACAGTGGAATTATTGAATATGATAATAAAAAATTTAAAGAAAAGAATATCCCTT
>JALHTS010000494.1 GCA_022865965.1 Ignavibacteriaceae bacterium | reverse complement strand
TTTTTCAAAACCGTTTTGGGGATATTATAATTCTTATACAAACCTGGCAGGCGAAGAAATTCTTTACAGCAAATATGAAAGAGAAATATTCGGAGGAGCTTCAAGAGGCGAACAGCAAAGCATATCTTTTTCGGTTTCCAATCTTTTTGAAATGAAAACAGTTGTGGATCCCACAGATACAACTTCTAAAGCAGAAAAAATTCAACTTCTAAATCTTAATGCTAGTACAAGCTACAATTTTGCTGCAGACAGTTTACGCCTATCTGATTTGAATGTTAATTACAGAACCCAGGTTGGCTCTTTCTTAAACTTTTCTGGGGGAACAAATTTTACGTTTTACGATGTAAGTCCTGAAGGAAGAAAAATTAATAGGTTTCTGATTGATGAAGGCAAAGGTTTAATGAGAATGACAAATTTTAATGTTTCGCTTTCAACATCAATTTCAGGTGACCGTTTGAAAGGAAGCAGTGAAAAAATTTCTACCTCAGGATTAGCGCCTGAAGATAGAGTGCTGGACGAATCTTTCAATAATGGCTTTCAGGGAATTTATGGAAACAAAGATATTGATCCGGATTTTGAAATTCCCTGGAGTTTATCTCTTAATTATAACTTTACAGAAAGCAGAAGTGATCCAAGCAGAATTTTCAAATCATCAAATGTAAGTGGAAGTCTGGATTTCAATCTTACGCCAAGTTGGAAATTTTCTGTTGCAGCTAACTACGATTTAGTGAGAAAAGAATTTGCGGCACCGCAAGTAAGAATTTCCAGAGATCTCCATTGCTGGATAATGAACTTCACATGGAATCCGATTGGAACAGTGCGAGGTTACTATCTTGAAATAAGAGTGAAAGCACCGCAATTGCAGGATCTTAAATTAACCAAACGCGATCAGTTTTATGAAGGAAGATAATTATGCTTCATTATATTATTGATGGCAATAACCTGATCGGTAAAATGAGTTCTGTTAAATCGAAGGATAAAAATGCTGAACGCGAAAAGCTTGCTTTCATGCTTGAAAGATATTTTTCAAAAAAGAAAGTTAAAGTAACTCTTCATTTTGACGGACATAAAAATCTTCCTATAAAAATATCCGGGATAAAAATTGTTTATTCTGAAAATCGTACAGCTGATGAACTAGTTAAAGATGAGATTGAAAGATCATCGAACAGAAAAAATATAACTCTTATTTCCTCCGATAATAATCTAAAAGAGTTTGCACATGTTTGCAGTTGTGCCGTTAAAAACAGCGAAGATTTTATAAAAGATATTAATTCATCACAAAATACTGATGAAGAGAACAGCATTATAGAATCAATGAAAAACTCAGACGAGTTTAAGAAATTGTTTGGTGTTGAATAAATTTCTAATAAAATATTATCTATATTTTGATTGTAGAAATAACTAATAATTAGAGTTATGTATAACATATATCTTCAAGGGTTGCTATGAAATCTTTCCGACTTTTTTATTCCATTCTTCTGATGATTTCTCTTTCACTTTCAGTTACAGCACAGCAATTCGATAGAAAATATTTTCAGGATAATCCGGAAATTTATTTTACATTTAACATATCAGATAAAACAGAACTAAAACGTATTACAAATATTATTTCAATTGATAATGTAATCGGATTAAAAGTTTTTGCTTATGCAAATGAAAAAGAATTTAATGATTTTCTTTCGCTTGGATATGAATTCGAAGCATTAACACATCCAGGAAAAATGATTCAACCGGTAATGAGCAACAAAATTCAATCAATTACCGAGTGGGATGTATATCCGACATATGATACTTATGTAAGTATGATGTACCAGTTTGCGGCCATCTATCCCGATATTTGTCAAATCATCGATGCCGGAAATTCTGTTCTCGGAAGAAAAATTCTGTTTGTAAAAATTTCAGATAATGTTAATCAAAGAGAACCTGAACCGCAGTTTATGTATACTTCCACAATGCATGGAGATGAAACTACCGGTTATGTTTTAATGCTCCGTTTGATAGACTCATTAGTAACCAGTTATAGCGCAGATATTAGGATCAAGAATCTTATCGACAATATAGAGATATGGATTAATCCGCTTGCTAATCCTGACGGAACTTATCACTCGGGTGATAGTACGGTTTATGGCGCAACAAGGTATAATTATAATGTTTACGATTTGAATAGAAATTTTCCAGATCCTATTTATGGAGTCAATCCAAACCAGCAACCGGAAACAACAGTATTTAGAAATATTCAGGAATTAAATAACTTTTTATTGATTGCCAATTTTCATGGCGGAGCTGAAATTGTAAATTATCCCTGGGATAGTTGGAGTAATGAGGGAACTGATACTGTTGTTATTCACGCTGATCAAACCTGGTATCAGTTTATCTCACATTTGTATGCTGATACATGTCAGCTATACAGTCCGCAAAATTATATGAACTTATATGATGATGGAATTACAAACGGTGGAGATTGGTATATAATTACAGGTGGGAGACAGGATTATACTAATTATTATACCTGGGGTAGAGAAGTAACAATAGAAATTTCAGATGTACATCTTATTCCTGCCGATGAGCTTCCGGCTCATTGGGAATATAATAAACGTTCTCTTCTGAATTATATGGAATCAGTTCTTTACGGTGTTAAAGGAAGCGTGACAGATAATTTTGGAGATCCGCTTAAAGCAAAAATTACAGTTGAAGAACATGATATTGATAATTCAGAAGTGTGGTCTGATTCAGTTACAGGATTCTATTTAAGAATGTTAGAGCCGGGTAATTATTCGTTCAAATTTCAATCAACCGGATACAATGATACCACCATAAACAATATTGTTTTAGATTCATATTTCTCGGTTACTGAATTGAATGTTCAAATGACTCCGACTGATCCGGTTTCAGTTGAAACAAATGATACAGAAGCACCTTACGAATTTAAACTTGCACAAAACTATCCAAATCCTTTTAATCCAAGCACAGTAATCAGTTATCAGTTACCGGTAAGCGGTCAGGTGACATTAAAGGTTTATAATATTCTTGGCAGGGAGGTTGCCACACTTGTCAATGAGTATAAACCTGCAGGAAGTTATGAAGTTGAATTCTCCGTTAAAGGTGGACCAGCATCAAGCATCCAAAACCTGCCTGCCGGTAGGCAAGGTCCAGCATCAGGTATCTATTTCTATCAACTTAAAACAGGTAGCTATTCTGAAACTAAGAAAATGGTTTTACTTAGATAATTTTATGCTTTGTTGATATGAATAATTAAGGATCGTACGAAATCGATCCTTTATTAAAAAGCGGTATAAAAATTTAAACTTAATGATGTCGGAAGATTGGGATGATTAATTGTCCCCACGGAAACATTCCAGCTTTGTTCTTCGAGATTATTGTTATACCGGGCAACTAATCTAACAGCATTAATCGCACTTGCTAATCTGTTTACAATCATAGCACCGATCACGAATCTTAAACCATTAAAAGTCTGTTCACTCGAAATCCACATATCACGGTAAGTACGCCTTTCTTCTGTAGTATCCCACTTCCAGTAATACAAATCCGGATCATACATCTCATCAAAATTTCTTTCTAATGCTTTCTGATCGTTATATTGATCAATACTCGAATAAATTCCTAAACGAGAATAATAATCTTCATCTTTTCCATCCGGATTAATTCCCGCTTCAGTAATGGCGTAACTTTCATATCTGTCTTTTTGCCAGTTGCCATAAGTATTCATTCCGATATAAGTGCCCCATAAAACACCTTCGGCAATGGTAAAGTACATTCCGCTGCTGTATGATTCAGCATAAAGTTCTCCCATTCCCGGAAGTAATAAAGAATAAATAATTGCTAGTCCTGTTTTCTTCCTGCCAGATTTTATATCAGTATTAAAATTAAATGACGATTCTATTTCGTTGTTATTAATTTCTGTTTTAATACTTTGTTTAAGCTCGTAAAAAGATTGATAAGAATCTGTTTGAGAATAAAGTGCAGTTGTAATGATGAAAAAGGCAAGAATAATATTTTTCATAAATTTTTTATTTCAATTTTATGGTTATACAATCTCTGATGCAACTGATTTTTTAATCTCTTTTAAATTTCCTTCGCATAAAACCTCATTTACTTTAGTAACATTTACAATAGAAAATTCATTAATGATATTCGGATTAAATTTGTTTTCAACTCTAACGTAGTTAGATGAAAATCCTTTAATCATCCCATCAATGTTTTCTGATTCAAATAAAACTTTGAGATCTTTTCCTATCATTTCATTATAAAACAAATTTCTTTTCTTTTCACTAAGGATTCGAAGCATACTATTTCTTCTTTTTCTTTCAGAGTTATCAACTTTATCAGGAAGAGCAATTGCTTTTGTATCTGGTCTTTCTGAGTAAGTAAATACGTGCAGATAAGAAATTGGAAGATCACTCAGGAAATCATATGTTTCTAAGAAATTTTCTTCAGTTTCTCCGGGAAAACCAACTATTACATCAACACCAATTCCAGCATCAGGAATAATTCCTTTTACTTTGTGAATAATACGATGATAGTCTTCAACTTTATATCTTCGCTGCATTGCTTTAAGTATTGCCGGGTTGCCACTCTGCAGAGGAATGTGGAAATGATTACACAGTTTTTCACTCTTTGCGGTTAGTTCAATTATTTCATCAGTTAATAAATTCGGTTCAATAGAACTTATTCTTATTCTAAAATCGCCATCAACATTTATTAATTTTAGAAGAAGTTTGAATAAATCAATATCAAACGATTTTCCGTAATCACCGACATTCACACCTGTAAGAATAACTTCTTTATAACCTTGACCAATTAAGTTTTTAAATTCTGAGACGACGAGATCAGGATTCATACTTCTACTTAATCCGCGTGCAAGAGGAATTGTACAAAATGAACATTTATAATCGCATCCATCCTGAATTTTAAAGTAAGCCCGTGTTCTTGAGTCAGCATCCGATGATGAAGCAAGTCCAAATTGATTGTTTAATTCTTCGGTTGGTGAAACATAAATGCAGGATAATTCTTTCTTTTCAAAATCGTCGAGGAGAGAAAATATTTTGAACTTTTCACTGCTTCCAAGAACAGCATCAACACCTTCAATTGCAGCAATCTGTTCGGGTCGAAGTTGTGCATAGCATCCGGTTACAATTACATAAGCTTGCGGATTACTTCTAAGTGCACGACGAACTAACTGGCGGCATTCACGCTCGGCGTTTTGTGTAACTGTGCATGTATTAAACACATAGACATCGGCTTTATCTTTAAAGTCAACAATTTCAAATCCTTTCAACAGAAATTCTTTCCCGATTGTTGAAGTTTCGGAGAAATTCAGCTTGCAGCCTAAAGTATGTAGCGCAACTTTTTTTTGCATCGTATTTAATCGGATAATAAAAAGGGTTGACTAATAGTTAAATAACAATCAGTCAACCCGAATAGAATATTAAGTAATATTATTTACTTTCTTCTTGCTGAGTCTGCTATGGATCCATGGGATCCGGTTCAGGTGACTCAAATATCGGAAATTCCGAAGGATCAATTGAACCCATTTCAGCAGTTTTGACGCTCTCTACGGAAACTCTTTCGAGTTTATGAGTAACAAGATAAGTCTGAATTTCCTGTTCAGATTTTTCTTTAAGTGCAGCAACTGCACTAAGAACTATTTTCTTATTTTCCTTATCGAATTCAAGAACCTTTAACGGTATAACAGAATCGATAGGGAAGTGAATAGCAAGATTTTTAATCTTGTTGGTCGATAACTGATTTGCAGGAACAAATCCGTCAACGTTATCAGGTAATTCAGTTATAATTCCTTTTTCAATTATTCGTACAACTTTACCTTCAGTAATTGTATTAATAGAATAAGTTCTTTCGAATTGATCCCACGGATTTTCAGTTATTTGTTTATGCCCCAAAGAAATTTTTCTTTGATCAACATCAACACCAAGAACTGTAACATCAAGTTTCTCGCCTTTTTTAACAACTTCGCCGGGATGTCTTATTTTCTTTGTCCACGAGAGATCAGAAATATGAACCAGGCCGTCAACACCGGGCTCAAGTTCAACAAACACTCCAAAGTTAGTAAGATTGCGGGCAACTCCTGAATGTTTAGATCCGACGGGATATTTAACCATTAAAGTTTCCCATGGATCCGGTTCAAGTTGTTTAATGCCAAGAGAAATTTTCTTATCCTCTTTATCTAAACTGAGTATAACGGCTTCAACTATTTGTCCCATTGCAACAACTTGTGATGGATGCTTAATATGTTGAGTCCAGCTCATTTCAGAATTGTGAATAAGTCCCTCGATACCTTTTTCAATTTCAATAAATGCACCGTAATCAGTTAAAGAAACAACACGTCCGGAAACTTTATCATCGATATTAAATCTCTCTTCAATACTATCCCAGGGATGCGGAAGAAGTTTTTTAAGACTGAGAGAAATTCTCTTCTTCTCTTCGTCAAATTCAGTAACAACAACTTTTATAGTTTCATCAAGTTTTACAACTTCGTTAGGATGATTTATTCTTCCCCAACTAAGATCTGTAATATGAATAAGACCGTCAACACCGCCTAGGTCAATAAATACACCAAAGTCGGTAATTGCTTTAACAGTACCTTCAAGTATCTGACCTTTTTCAAGGCTGAGAAGGATTGCATCTCTTTGACCTGAAATTTCTTCTTCGACCAGAACTTTATGAGACACAACAACGTTTTCGGTTGGTATATTTACTTTAACAACTTTGAAATCCATCGTCTGACCAACAAAAGCATCAAAATCTCTGATTGGACGAATATCAATTTGTGAACCGGGCAAGAATGCTTCCATACCTAGAAGGTCAACAACCATTCCGCCTTTTATGCGCTTAACAATTTTACCTTGAATGATTTCACCGGTATCATAAGCTCTGAGAACGCGTTCCCAAATTCTAAGAAAATCTGCTCTCTGTTTGCTTAATACAAGGTTACCATCTTGATCTTCAACGCTTTCAAGAACAACTTCAATTTCCTGACCAATTTTTGGTTCAGCGCCTTCAAAAAATTCATTTAGTGGAATTGAACCTTCAGATTTAAAACCAACATCGATAATAACATTATCACCCACAACTCTAACAATTTTACCCTTAATCATTTCACCTTCTTTAACATCTCTGAAGGAATCTGAATAAAGTTTAGCAAGTGCCATGAACTCTTCCTGAGAGTATTCCTCATCGTTAAATTTGGCTTTTGCCTTCTCAAAATCAGCGGGAGTCAGTGCAAATGGTTTCGTTTCTTTTGTTTCTTCGGACATTTGTCCTCCTTAAATAATTTACCTGTTTATTTGACTGAAGCCGGAAACATCAACTAAACAGAACAATTTAGTTTTACATTTTAAATTAACCGGCTTTAATTAATTTCTACTTTTATATTTTTTTCTTTTGCTATTCTTTTTACATGGTCAAGAATTATACTAACCTGTTCGTCAATACTAACGTTAGAAGTATCAACTTCAATTGCATCGGGAGATTGAGTTAACGGACTCACTTTACGGTTTGAATCGATCGTATCTCGTCTCTGAAGATTTTCTTTTACTTCATTTATAGGAAGATCAGTTCCTTTTTGAGCAAATTCCAAAGCTCTCCTTTTAGCACGTTCATCGATTACTGCAGTTAAGAAAATCTTTACATCAGCATTGGGGAAAACTACTGTTGTAATATCTCTTCCTTCCATTACAACACCGCCGTTCTTTCCTATTTCCTGCTGCTTCTGCACTAAAATTTTTCTTACTCCTTCAATCTTGCTAACATCACTTACATTCTGATTCACTTCATAAGTGCGAATTGCCTGAGATACATCTTCTCCCGAAACTGTGACATTAGTTTCGCCGTCAATAAACTCAAGAACAATATCAAGTTCAGCTGAAAGCTGAATTATTTTTTCATTCTGACCAAGAATATTTTTTCTTATTACAAAAAGTGTAACCGTACGATACATTGCGCCGGTATCAATGTAGAGATAATTCAGTCTTTGTGCCAACAATTTTGCAGTTGTGCTTTTTCCTGAGCCGGCCGGACCGTCTATCGCAACTATTAATTTTTTCTGCATAGAAAACAAAAATATGCATTAATCCCTAATTATCAAAGAAGTTACAGCTATGGATATATTGGATTATTTCCAGAAAATCAAGCGATTTCTTCTCCGCCTAATTCTTCAATAATTAGATTTTCGATGGGATCAGAGCCGCTTTTTTTCTTAGTTTTTGAGGTTTTTTCAGAAACTTTTGGTGCTTTAATGTCTCCAAACTTCAGATTGAGCTTTTTTCCGAATATTTGCAGTACTTTTTTATCAATATAATCTTTATGTAAGGAAAAGTCTTTCTCTATCTCTTCAGAAGAAGCATTAAGTGTCAGATTTTGTCCGTCAAATTCAACTACTTGAATATTTGAGAATACGTTACCTAATAGTAATGCTCTTTCCTGACTTATTGACTCAACCAAATTTTGCCAGGTTGATACAACATTTTTAAAATCAATAAAGGGATTATGAGCTGAAGATACATTTACTTGTGATGAATCAGTTTCCTTTACACTCTCTTTTTGTGTGAGCTTTGTTTCAATTTTCTTTTCTTTACTCGAAGCAGGAATATCTAATTTATGTGAAGCTTTTTTTTGAGGTTCAGCTACTGTATAAGAACTTTTTTTTGGATTATTGCTGGAATCGATCTCTGAAATAATTTCACTGATTGTTTGTGATCTTTCCATGCCGATTAAATGAGTTAAGGAAATCTCTATTTTTAATCTTTGATTTTGTGAGTAACGAATTTCCTGCTGAGTTTTGTTAACATAATTTAACAAACGTATCATATCACCTTTTGAGAAAGCATCTATGTACTCAGCGTATTTTTTCTTGTATACTTCTGCCGATTCAATCAGTGCGGTTTTTTGTGTTATTGTTACTGTAAGAATATTTCTGAAATGTTCGCCAAGTCCATCAAGAAAATCAATAAAGTCCCAGCCATTTTTATAAAGAATATCTGTCGTTTCAAATACCGCTTTAAAATCTTTATTCAAAACTGCATCAGAAATTTGGAAGTACAATTCTTCATCTATCAGGTTTAACATTTTAGAAACAGTTTCAAAATCAATTTTATTTCCGCAGAATGCGATTACCTGATCAAAATAACTTTCAGCATCACGCAAAGCACCGTCGGCTTTTTTCGAAATAGTTGTTAAAGTTTTATCATCAATTTCAATTCCTTCTGCTTTAGCAATGTTGTTAAGCTGATCTTTTATTACATCAAGCTGAATACGTCTGAAGTCAAATCTTTGGCAACGTGAAATAATTGTAAGTGGAACTTTATGTACATCTGTAGTTGCGAAAATAAAAATTGTGTGTGCCGGTGGTTCTTCCAAAGTTTTAAGGAATGCATTGAAAGATTCCTTAGTCAACATATGAACTTCATCTATAATGTAAACTTTATACTTACCACGTGTAGGCGCATATTTTACTGATTCACGTAAAGTTCTGATTTCATCAATACCCCTGTTAGAAGCACCGTCAATTTCAATAATATCCATAGTCTGGGAATTAGAAATTGATACACACATCGAACATTTATTGCATGGTTCAATGTCCTGCGGATTTTCACAGTTGAGCGACTTAGCAAGGATTCTTGCAGTTGTGGTTTTCCCAACACCTCTTGGGCCTGTAAATAAAAAAGCATGAGCAATTTTTCCGCTCTTAATTGCATTCTTAAGAGTTGAAGTTATATGTTCCTGACCAACAACTTCATTAAATTTTTGCGGGCGCCATTTTCGCGCTGTTACCTGGTATTCCATAAAATATTATAAGATCTCGTTTACTAAAAAATTTACTAATTCTTCTAAGTATTTTTTATCCGTTTCATCAAACGAATTTAATGATGATGAATCAAGATCCAGGACACCATAAAGTTTATCATCTTTAATAATCGGAACAACAATTTCTGATTTTGATTCGACATCGCAAGCAATATGTTCGGGAAATTTATCCACATCAGGAACTATCAGAGTTTCTCTTTTTTTTGCTGATGTTCCGCAAACACCTTTACCAAGCTGAATTTTTGTACAAGCTACTTTTCCCTGGAAGGGACCGAGATATAATTCTTTTCCATCATACAGATAAAAACCAACCCAGCTAATCTTATTAAAAGTCTGTTTTAATGCGGCAGTGAAATTAGAAAGATTGGAAAGAATGTTTTCATTCTTATTAAGCAATGATTTTATTTGCTTGATGAGGAGTTTATACTTCTCATCAATTGAAACATCTTTATTTAAAGTGATTGTCTCGGCCAATTATTAACTTTTTTTCTTTTTTGATTTTGTAGAGCTTTTCGTTTTATTAGTGATTTTCTTTAATGCCGGGAAAACGTGTGGAATAGCATCTTCAAGCTTATCAATGGGAATGATCTTCATTCCTTCTTTCACCTTTTGCGGAATTTCTTTCAAATCAATTTCATTTCCTTTTGGAATAAGGACTTTTTTAATCCCATTCCTTTTTGCGGCAAGAAGCTTTTCTGTCAATCCACCTATCATAAGAATATTACCCGTAAGAGTTATTTCGCCGGTCATAGCAACATCGTTGGATGCAGGTTTACCGCTAACAACTGAAAGCATTGCCATCGCCATTGTAATTCCTGCTGAAGGTCCGTCTTTAGGAATTGATCCTTCAGGAAGATGGATATGAATTTCTTTTCCTTTAAAGAAATCCGGATTTAATCCTAGATGTTTTGCTTTTGATCTTAAATAACTCAATGCAGCATGAGCGGATTCTTTCATAACATTTCCAAGCTGACCGGTAAGAGTAAGTTTTCCTTGTCCGTTCATAATAGTAACATCAACAGTCAGTATTTCACCACCAACACTTGTCCATGCTAAACCTGTAACACTGCCAATGCGATTTGCTTTGTTATGAAGTAGACTTCTATAACGAGGAACTTTCAGATATTCTTCAATTTTTTTCTCATCAATGCTGTATTTTGATTTTGTTTTGGTTTTACCATTACCTGATTCTTTAAGAACTATGTCTCTAGCAATTTTTCGGCATATAGTTGCCAACTCTCTTTCAAGATTTCTTACACCTGCTTCACGTGTATATTCTGTAATTATTTTTTTGATTGAAGGATCAGTTATTTCGACATTCTTCTTCTCAAGTCCGTGTGCTTTAAGTTGCTTTTGAATAATATGTCGTTTTGCTATTTCAATTTTATCATATTCGAGATAGCCTGGCAGTTCAATAATTTCCATTCTATCCTGCAGAGGAAGAGGAATATTATATCTTACATTTGCTGTTGTAATGAACATAACATTGCTGAGATCATAATCAACTTCAATGTAATGATCATTAAATGTATGATTCTGTTCGGGATCGAGAACTTCAAGCATTGCTGATGATGGATCGCCTCTGAAATCCATGCTCATTTTATCAATTTCATCAAGGAGGATGACGGGATTTATTGTTCCTGCTCTCTTCATAGACTGAACAATTTTTCCAGGCATTGATCCGATATATGTTCTGCGGTGTCCTCTAATTTCAGCTTCGTCTCTAACTCCGCCGAGACTTATTCTCACAAAATTTCTTCCAAGTGCGCGTGCAATTGATTTACCAAGAGAAGTTTTGCCTACTCCGGGAGGTCCCACAAAGCAAAGTATTTGTCCACGCATTTGCTTAACAAGATTCAGAACAGCAATGTGTTCAATGATTCTTTCTTTAGGTTTTTCCAATCCGAAGTGATCTTCATCGAGAATTTTTTGAACGTGTTTGATATCAAGATTGTCTTTTGTCCTTTTGGACCAGGGTACTTCAAGCAACCAATCAAGATAGTTTCTAATAACTGTTGATTCAGGAGACATTGGAGGAGTTTTTTTAAGCTTGGCAAACTCTTCCTTTGCTTTTGTTTCAACTTCTTTTGGCATTTTCGCATTTTTAATTCCATCACGAATTTTGTTAAACTCGGGTGAACCATCTTCATCTTCACCAAGTTCATCCTGAAGAATTTTTATTTGTTCTTGAATGATAAACTTTCGCTGAGACTTTGAAATATTTTCGTGAACTTTTGTATCAATTTCTTTTTCAATTTTCAGAATATCTATTTCTGAATTTAAGATTTTAACAATCTCGAAAAATTGTTCTTTAAGAGTAAACTTTTGCAAAAGAGTTTGCTTTACTTCAATAGATTGTGTGATATTTGCAGCTGCGTAAAAAAGTTTACGATCGGGTTCTTCAATATTATCAAAAGCAGTTATTGTTTCATTTGGAACCTGACGGCTGATCTTTACATAATCTTTAAAGAGGTGACTCATTTGTCGAACGAGCGCATTCATCTCGTGATCATTTTCCAGCTTGCTGATTATAACTTCAATTTCACCTTCAAAAAATTCCTTACGATCAGTAAAATTTTTTATTCTGCCTTGCAAAAGTCCATCAACAAGAATTTTCATTAAGCCATTCGGTAATTTTAATATCTGGACTATCTTTGCTATTGTTCCTTCTTCATAAATATCATCAGATTTAGGATCTTCGATTGTGGACTTTTTT
>JALHTS010000493.1 GCA_022865965.1 Ignavibacteriaceae bacterium | reverse complement strand
TATTTCGGATTTAATCACTTCATTATGGGATATTGGAATTGAAGCATCCAGCACCTTACGTGAACTGCCAGATATTCAAAAATATCTTACATCTGATCTTCACACATTCACTCAGTTTTTCGAAACACGTTTTCTTCTTGGTAATGCATCAGTACATAAAAAATGGAATAAAACGCTTTTAGAATCATTTAATGATAAAGACATTGTTAATCTGCTGAATGAGCTTTTTAATGATGTTCAAAGGCGATACGATAAATACGGCGACTCACCCAAAGTGCTTGAGCCAAATATAAAAATGTCTGCCGGCGGTTTGCGTGATCTGCAAGCTGTTGAGTGGATGTATATGATTACTACAAAAGATATTATAAGTTCTCAACAAGAAGCCTCACAGGTTGAAGTTTTTGTTGAACATATGCGCCACAATAAATGTACAACTCCAACCGAATGTATTAGATTGCTTGAAAGTTATAAATATCTTCTTGGCGTTCGAAATTTTCTTCACCTGCACACAAACCAAAGAACCGACAGATTTGAATTTACTTATCAGTTAAAACTGGCTGAAACGTTTGGTTATTCAAAAGATAATCCTCTTTCATATATGAAAGAATATTTCAGGGCATCAACAGTAATAAATCGGTTTACAAAATCGATGATAAAAAAATTTACAGATGATCTGTCCAGCCCTATTCCAGATTCTCTTGCAATAGAAATTGATGACGACTTTATTATTAAAGGTAAAACGATATCTTATGTTTCAAATTCACCTTTAACTATGTCCGATATACTCCGTGCCTTCTATTACCGCGGATTAAACTCATCTAGATTTGATGAACAACTGCGAGGAAAGATAATTGAAATTGTTGAAGGTTTTCAAGAATTAAAGCGCACTGAATCTGATTCTTCGGTTTTCTTCAGAGAAATTTTAAAGCTAAATAAAAATGTCGGACAAACTCTTTCTATTATGAATGAACTTGGTGTTTTAAGTGCTTTCATTCCTGAGTTTGGTGAACTCAACGGATTTATGCAGCATGGAGTTTATCACTGCTACACTGCCGATGAACATACTATAATGACAATCCGTAATCTTGAAAAACTTGTTAATGATGATTCAACTTTAGGAAAAATTTATTATTCCATAGAAGACAGAGAAATACTTCATCTTGGATTGTTATTCCACGATATTGCAAAACCGATAAACATTTCCGGTCACGAAATTATCGGTGTTGAAATGTCTGCTTCAATTATGGATCGTTTAGGTTACAGTGAAGAAGAAATCAAAAAAGTCGGGTTCCTTGTTGAAAATCATTTGGTAATGGAACAGGTTGCATTCAGAAGAAATTTAAATGACGCCGAAACTTTAAATTCCTTTGCAAGCAGATTTGATTCACCACAGGACCTCGATCTGCTATATCTTGTTACTTACGCTGATCTTACTGCGGTTAATCCTGCTGTCTGGACGTCCTGGAAAGCAGAACTTCTTCTGGAGCTTTATCGCAAATGTAAAGTCATGATTGAAGATAAAATATCCGGAGATGAGCTTCTTTACTCATCCACTTATGTTTTACCAAAAGAAATAACTAAACATTCAGAAGAAATTTCTGAAGATCATGTTCAGGAACACATTGAATCTATTAACGATATTGCTTACAAAACTTTATTCACTGACGAAGAGATTGCTAAGCATATTGAAGAAATTCAGAAAGGTAGTAATATTTCTGTTATGTTCAAGACGCTGCCGGGATTCACAAATATAACAGTTATGACTAAAGACTTTCCGGCTCTTCTCTCTAAACTTTGTGGTGTACTGGCAATAAATGATGCCAACATACATGATGCAAAAATCTTTACACGAAAAGATGAAATTGTAATCGATACTTTTAATGTAACAGATTTTGGAACTCACCAACCAATTGAGCCAGAAAGATATTTAAAAATTAAAAAGGATTTTAATTCTGTTGTCGCCGGTTTACTTCAGATACCGCAAGAAGTTGCAATGATGAAATCCAAATGGTGGAGAATTGAAAGCAAGTTTTTCAAACGGACTGGAAACGTAAAAATAGTTTTTGAAAGTCACGAACGATATACAATAATTGATATTTTCTCACCTGATCGGCTCGGATTTTTATATCACGTAACATCAAAAATGAACGAGCTTGGTTTAATTATTTATTTTGCAAAGATTGCAACTAAAGGCGATGACATTGTAGATGCTTTTTATGTGCTTGATCGGAACGGACACAAAGTGTCGCCGAATGATTATGAATTAATAAAGACTCAACTCACTGAAACAATAAACCAAATTCTATAGGTGCAAAATTGAATTTTATGGAAAAAGAAAAGCCGATCGGCGTGTTTGATTCAGGTATTGGCGGATTGACGGTTGTAAAAAAAATACTTTCAACTCTTCCAAAAGAAAGTATTGTTTATTTCGGAGATACTGCTCGTGTTCCATACGGATCAAAATCTAATGAAACTGTAATTGAATATTCAATTCAGAATACAAATTTTTTATTAAGCAAAAATGTTAAAGCAGTAGTTGTTGCATGCAACACAGTTTCTTCAATTGCTATTCAGGAATTAAAAAACAGATATAATGTTCCTGTAATCGGAATGATTGAACCTGGCGCATCAATGGCTGTGAACGAAACAAAGAATGGAAAGATCGGTGTGATTGGAACACGTGCAACTGTTGGTAACAAGGCTTATTCCGCTGCAATAAAAAATATTAGTCCCGAGATTGAAGTATTTGAAAAAGCCTGTCCTCTTTTTGTTCCTTTAGCAGAAGAAGGATGGACTCACCATAAAGCCACTTATGAAATAGCCGAAGAATATCTAAAAGAACTTCGCGATCTTGAAATTGATACGCTTGTTCTTGGCTGCACTCACTATCCAATTTTAGCAGATATAATTCAGGAAGTTATTGGAGAAAAAGTTAAACTGATAGATTCCGGAATTGCTTCATCAGAAATTGTTAGAAATGAACTGGCTCGAATTGGATT
>JALHTS010000492.1 GCA_022865965.1 Ignavibacteriaceae bacterium | reverse complement strand
GAAATATAAAACTTGTTATTCACTTAATAGACAGCAGACGCAAGCCAACGGACCTGGATATTAAACTAAACGAACTTATAAATTATCATTCTTTGCCTTATATTTTTATACTAAGTAAAGCTGATAAACTTAAACAGTCAGAAATAAAAGAATCCGAAAAAAATATTAAATCAATTTTTCCCGAGGCAGAGCTAGATTCTAATCTTCTTTTATATTCCTCTGTAAAAGGAAGGGGCAAGAAACAATTGTCTAATCTTTTGGCATCTTTGTTTTATTAGTTGAAATCTTTGTGAATATCTGATTGATATTCGTTTAATGTAAGATTATATTAATTCCTAACTTTATATGATTCTTTTTATTCAATGAACCGCCGACAAAGAAAACGAATATTAATCTTTCTGTTAATTCCGCTGCTTGCTGGTATTCTGTTTATCACAGATGATCTTGTAATTCGTGTAATTACAATTATACTGATGATAATCTATGTAGCATTTATAATTTTTCTAAGAGATTCTATCCGGTTTGACGGCAGATATTCCATAAGCGAAGAAGATGAAGACATTGATGATCAATTTAGCGCACCATCATCTGATGTTGATGAATCTTTCAAGATAATATCTAAATCTAAAAATGTTGACGTAATTACTGCAGATAACTACCAGCCCGAGTTTAAACTTTCAAAAACAACTTTAAAACCCCCTGATCTCAAAGAAAAGTTCGAGGAGATTGCCAACGAATCTCTTCCACCAGAATTAGGACATAACGGACAGTTTGGTTTTGTATTGGAAAAAATCCTTACTGTTATCAAAGAAGCATACGGCGCTCATACTGCTTTGTTCTTCTGGTATAATAAAAGAAAAGAAAAACTAACAATCGAAAAATTCATATCCTCCTGCGATCAGGTTACAAAAAGTAAATTAGATATTGAAGACGATATACTTAGCAAAATTGTCCAGCGGAGTGAGCCTGAATTGCTTACTGACATTTCACCCGCTGCTGAAGCGGATGTAATACGTTATTACGATTCACCGCAAGGAATAAGAAGTTTTGTGGGTGCGCCTATTTACTATGATAACTCCCTTATTGCTATTCTTGCAGTTGATTCAAAAGTTGGAGATCAATTCGGTATTGAAACGATTTATTCAATAGGAAGATTTGTTCGTGTTATTACAATGATTGTCCAAATTTTCGAAGAGAAACATTCTGATTCAATATCTCAGGCTCGTTTGAAAGGTCTTCTTAATATAATTGATTCAGACAGTAATTTTGAGTCACAGGAAAATGTTCTTAACACTTTATCAAATTCTGTCAACGATCTTCTTGAATGGGATGCTTTTACTTTTGTTTATTTCAAACCGGTCGAACAAAAATTTGAAACAACTAAAGTGATAAACAAAACAACTCTTAAGTATATTGGGCAGGGTTTAGAAGTTGAGCTTAACGGAACGTTAGTTGGTAAAACTATTATTAGCGGCATACCGATTAAAATTGACGATACTAGTGCCGATAAATATTTACGCTACTCAAAAGTTGAAGATTTGAGTTTTGATGGTTCTTTCCTCGGAATTCCGCTTATCTATTCAAATCAGATTTATGGTGTTTTATGTTTTGAAAACTTAAAGAAAAAT
>JALHTS010000491.1 GCA_022865965.1 Ignavibacteriaceae bacterium | reverse complement strand
AGAGTTTGTTAAAGCTGTGGAAACTATTCTTGCATCGAAGGGAAGAGTTGTTCTAACCGGAATGGGAAAGTCTGGTATTGTTGCACGTAAAATTGTTGCAACTCTAAACTCAACCGGAACAGCGGCAATTTATCTTCATCCGACGGACGCACTGCACGGTGATCTTGGAATGGTTCGTAAAGAAGATGTTGTTATGCTAATTTCAAAGAGCGGAGAGACTGAAGAAATTTCTAACTTGCTCCCGATGTTCAAAAGATTGAATGTAGCGATAATAGCAATCTGCGGTAATCCAAACTCAAATCTGGTTAAATCTTCTGATATTTTTTTGAACATTAGTGTCAAAGAAGAAGCTTGTCCTTATGACCTTGCTCCCACTTCATCAACAACGGCAACGCTTGTAATGGGTGATGCTCTTTCAGTTGCACTTTTAGAAAAACGCGGCTTCACTCCTGAGGATTTCGCTTTTCTCCATCCGGGCGGAAGTCTTGGTAAAAGGTTATCGCTGAAGATTAAAGAGATTATGATAACTGGAGAAAAAATTCCAATTGTATATGAAGATACTCCTCTCAAAGATGTAATTTTTGAAATAACTTCTAAAAGATTAGGTGTAACTGCCGTAGTCAATGAAAAAGCAATTTTAACCGGAATTATTACTGATGGTGATTTGAGAAGACTCCTCGAAAAAACTATGGATATTAAAGATCTTATAGCAAAGGAAGTCATGACAAAAAATCCCAAGGTAATGAAAGATGAATATCTTGCGTCATTTGCACTTCAGCAGATGGAAAATTTTAAAATCACAAGTTTGATTATTACCAGCAACGAAAATAAACCAATAGGAATTATTCACCTTCATGACTTAATAAATCTTGGTTTGCAAAGAAGATGAAAATTATCTTGTCACTATTGTTTTTAATTTTGCTGACTCATTGTACAAGTGAGCGTGTTAAACCTGCAGTTGATGCATCCATCAAAGTGGAAGAACTTCCCGCGCAGGAAAGCTGGAATTCAGTAATAACCTTTTCTGATTCAGGAAAGATAAAAGCCATAATGAATGCCGGTCATTTAAGAGTATTTGAAGAAGCAAAAGAAACCTTGCTTGATGATAAAATAAAAATTGATTTTTTTGATGAGAATGAAATTAAAACTACAACTTTAAATTCCTTACGCGGTAGAGTGGATGACAGAACAAATAATCTTTGGGCAATTGACAGTGTTGTTGCTGTCAGCGACAGTGTTACTCTGATTACAGATGAATTAATGTGGCGGAATATCGATAGGAAAATTGTATCTGATAAATTTGTAAGAATTATAACACCAAAAGAAAAAATTGAAGGTTATGGATTTGAATCCGATCAATCCCTTCGAAATTATGTTATTTACAGAATAACCTTTGTTACTAGTAATGAAGATATTTAAAATGAAATTTATCTATTCATTAATCTTAATATTGTCATTCTACTTTAGTTTGTTCGCGCAGACTGAAACGGAAATGATTGTTGTTACAGGTGACAGTCTTGTAGGCAAATTTATTGAAGGCGTATTAATTCGTGAAGTGTTCGGAAATGTTGTTTTAACTCAGGGAAATGTTCGTATAACATGTAATAAAGCTATTCAATATTTGGGACGTAATGATGCGGAACTTATTGGAAATGTTATCGCTACACAGGATACTCTTATAATCAAAACAGAAAAAGGTTTTTACTACGGAAACCAGAAAATGTCCAGAAGTACAGACGGTGTTATGCTTGACGACAGAAAGGTTATTTTAACTGCCGACAGCGGACAATATTTTTTCAATGAAGACAGAGCTTTCTTCCAGTCGAATGTAACACTTTACGATACTACAACTACTTTAACTTCCGATGAACTTACTTATTATAAGCAACGTGATTACGCTGTTGCGGTTGCTAATGTAAAAATTGTTGATGCTGAAAATATAATAGAAGCAGATTCTCTTGAGCATTTCAGAAATACCGAAATTACTTATGCTAATAGTAATGTTAAGATTACTAACATTAAAAATAATACTTCAATATTTGGTGGACATCTTGAAGATTACAGGAAGCGCAAATATACTTTAATAAAACTTAATCCGGTCTTAATGCAAATTGATTCTGCTATTACTCTGGATGAAGATTCTGTGGAAGTGATTGCTATTGATACATTGCTTATCAATTCACTAACTATGGAATCTTTCCGTGATACTGCCGATATTTTTATCGCAACTGATTCAGTAAAAATCATTCGCGTAGAATTTGCATCTGATAATGATAAAACTATTTACATCAGAAGTGAAGATAAAATTATAACTAGTAAAATTAATCCTGAAGCACGTCAACCGGTTCTGTGGTATGAAACATCACAGTTAACGGGGGATTCGATTATTATTCATCTTGAAGATAATAAAATCATAATGCTTGAAGTAGAGGGTAATGCGTTTTTACTCTCACAAAACGAAAACTACCAGCAAAGATATGATCAATCCTCAGGCAGCAGAGTATTGATTTACTTCGTTGATAATAAAATAAATCGAAGCGAATTTTACGGAACAGTATACAGCATCTATAATTTGTTTGAAGAAGATGAAGCAAACGGATTGACAAAATCAAACTCGCACTCTGCTGTAGTTTACTTTGAGGACAACCAGGTAAGTGAAGTAAGATTATATGGACAACCTGTCAGTGAATATTATCCCGAACCGCAGGTGATCGGCAATGAACGTTCATTTATGCTTCCACGCTTTAATTTTATTGAAAACAGACCGGTTAAAGAAGATCTCTTGAGATCAATAATTTCATTTGATAATGTAAAAGAAGAGAAAAACGAAAATGGCGACAACACTACGCAGTGAAAATCTTGTAAAAGTTTATAAGAAAAGAGCAGTTGTAGATAAAGCATCTGTAAAAGTTTCTAAAGGTGAGATTGTCGGATTGCTTGGTCCTAACGGTGCCGGTAAAACAACAACTTTTTACATGATAACCGGAATGATAAAGCCTGAATCCGGAAAAGTTTTTCTTGATGATGAAGAAATTACATCCGTACCGATGTATAAGCGAGCAAGAATGGGAATTGGTTACTTGCCGCAGGAAGCATCCATTTTCAGAAGATTGTCGGTTGAAGATAATTTACTTGCTGTTCTTGAAATGACAAAACTTGATGCAAAACAGAGAAAAGAAAAATGTGACGAACTTCTTGAAGAATTATCTATTTCATACATTAGAAAAAGTATGGGATTTCAGTTAAGCGGTGGAGAAAGAAGAAGGACAGAAATTGCAAGGGCACTTGCAACCGATCCGAGTTTCATTTTGCTGGATGAACCTTTTGCAGGCGTTGATCCAATTGCAGTTGAAGATATTATGGTTATTGTTGCTAACCTGAAGAACAGGGGAATAGGCGTTCTGATCACAGATCATAACGTACACGAAACTTTAAGTATTGTTGATAATGCATACATTCTTATTGACGGAAAGATTTTTAAACAGGGTGATGCTAATTCGCTTGCTGAAGATGAAGAAGTAAAAAAATTATATCTTGGTGAGAAGTTTAAGCTAGATCGTTATTTCTAATCTTTGTTAGAAGTTTTTCTGCTGCTTTCAGATTTTCTAATTTACCAACATCAACCCATTGTGAAATTGTGTGATCATATCCTTCTATTAAAAATTTTGGTGCAAGTTTTAAATACAAATCAATAATTGAAAATATTTTTGTTCTTGGCATCAAATTAAAAATATCTGGACTAACAACCTGTATCCCGCTGAAAGCATACTCATACAACTTGTTAAAATAATCTCTGACAATTTTTTCTTCTTTTGTAGTTTTATTTATCCATCCACATAAAACATTACCTCTGTCAAAAAGAAGATAGCGATTTGTTTTTCTTTTTCGGACTGCAAGTGTTGCAAGATTATCGGATTCTGAGTGATGTTTGTATAGGTCAATTAAATTAAGATTTGTAATTATATCAACATTATATACAAGTATTGGTTTAGTAGAATCAATAAGTTTGGCAATTTGTTTTAATCCGCCGCCTGTATCTAGAAGTAATTTACTTTCATCTGAAATCGTAACATTCGCACCAAAATTATTTTTTTCTTTTAAGTAAGAAATAATCATTTCATCGAAATGGTGAACATTTATAATAATGTTTTCAAATCCGTGGCTAAGAAGTTTTGTTATAGATAATTCAAGAAGAGTTTTCCCGCCTACTTCAACAAGAGCTTTGGGAATGCTGTCGGTTAAAGGTTTAAGCCTTGTCCCCATTCCAGCGGCGAGGATCATTGCATTCATTACTTCATTCCTTACCAAGCTCTGTATGCATTAACTGCACTTTTACTTTGTATTTATCATGAAGATGTTTTGCTAACTCTTCAGCGCAGTAAACTGATCGATGCTGACCGCCAGTACATCCAAAACTAACCATTAAATTCTTAAATCCTCTTGTTATATAATTCTCAACAGATAAATCAACCAACTGAAAAACATTCTCTAAAAACTTATCTATATCACTTTCTTTCTTTAGAAAATCGATTACATCTTCATCTCTTCCTGTTTGATGTTTGTATTGTTCATACCTTCCCGGATTGTGAATTGCGCGGCAATCAAAAACAAATCCGCCGCCATTACCGGAATGGTCTTTAGGAATTTGTTTCTTGTATGAAAAACTTTTGATACTGACAGTTAGGTCGCTTTCATGAAGAAGCGGATAATCATGCTTTCGTAATTCATCAGAATTTATCATCTGTTCAAGACATTTGAATAAATGAGGCAGCTTTAATGAAGTATCCCAATTGTTAAGCAGCCATTCCATATTATTTAATGCAGGAGGAATGCTTTTCAAGAAGTGAGATTTACGTTCATAAAATCCTCTAAATCCGTATGCCCCCATTGCCTGAAGAATTCTTATAAGAATGAATGGCTTGTAATACTCTATAAAACTATACTTATCAATTCCGTATTTATCTTTTATAAGTGATATATAAAATTCAAGAAGTTCGGTTCTCATTTCAAAAGTAAGTTCAGCTTTAGCATCAAAAAGAAGAGATGCTACATCATATTGCAGCGGACCTTTTCTACCGCCCTGATAATCTATAAAATACGATTTATCATCTTTCAGCATAATATTACGTGACTGGTAATCTCTGTAAAGAAAATATTTTGAGTCGGCTGAAAGTAAAAAATTTGTGAAATTATGAAAGTCATCTTCAATTAATTGTTCGTTGAAGGAAATTTTTGCAAGCTTAAGAAAATAATATTTGAAGTAACTCAAATCCCATAACATCGATTGCCGGTCAAATTTTTTTCTTGGATAACAATGAGTGTAATCAAAATCTTTTGCGGCATCAACCTGGAACTTTGGCAGTTCTGTTAAAACATTCTTATATAAGTCAATTATTTGATCATCAGGATCATCTTCACTTCTTAATTTTACAATTTTACTGAATAGAGTTTCATCGCCAAGATCTTCAAGTAAATAAACATCAGCATCAAGTTGCTCTTCATAAAGTTGAGGCACAGTTAATTTGTTTGCAATAAACTGTTTAGTAAAAGATATGAATGCATCATTTTCTTTTCTATCATTATTATAAACTCCAATAGCTGAAACCGCATCATTTTTAAGTCGGTAATATTCTCTGTTAGAACCGGAAGGGGGAAGTTGGTCATAATTGATAGCTTCATTTTTAAAATGCTTCTTAAATAAATTCTTCAGCAGATTTTCTTTATTCATATAGCTTTATAAATTCCTCTTTTAATAATGCAAAGATATACTGATCTAAAAATTTATTTTCCTTAAAAACAGCTTTGCGCAAAACAGCTTCTGGTTTATATTCACATTTTTCAAGAACTCTAACTGATGCAGGATTCCCTTCGAATACACTTGCATAAATTCTGTTTATTTTAAAATTATTAAAAATAAATTTTGTCATTTCTTTTAGAGCTCTGCTTACTATATGCTTTCCCCAAAATGGTTCGCCAATCCAGTAGCCAATTTCAGCATTATGCTTAAAAACATCTTCTCTTAAATGGAAACCGATACCGCCAATCAATTCATTTTCATCTGCAATTGCAAAACAGGTTTCAGGGTTTTGAGCAGCGCAACTTGTCAACCATAAAATCGCATCATCTTCTGTGTATGGATGCGGGAAAGTGTTTTTCAAATGCTTAAAAACATTATAGTTATTTCCATAATTAATTAAAGCATCTTTATCACTTTTTTCGTAACTGCGTATTATATAATTGTCAAATATAATTTCCATAAAAATTCTTTTTACCAATATCCATAAGGACCACCGTAAGCTCCCTGGTCGTTCCTGGTTCCGTTAACATCATTAAATTCTTCAGCAGGATTGCCGGCGTTTTTGCAGGGTGAGTCATAAAACAATCCAAAATTATATTCTGAAATGAAATAAGGATCCATATTTTCCAATGCAATATAATTGTATTGCTCAATATAATTTGTAGAATCCGAGGATGAATACAGCAAATGCGACAGCCTTTCATTTGCAGTGTTTTCGTAAAAAATATTGTTTTGTATCTCAGTTAAATTCGGTAAAAGTATTGTAACTGCACCACCGGGATTCATAGATTTATTTTTATTAAAAACGTTGTTGATTAAAACAATATCTGAATTTTGTGAATAGATTGCAGCACCTGAATTTAATGCTTGATTCAAGTTGAAGATTACATTTCTTATATCTATGATACTGCTATATGCGGCTATAGCTCCACCGAAATATGCTGCATTATTTTCGAAGTAGCAATTTCGAAAATTAGAATTTGATTCAAATATTAAAATTGAACCGACAGAAACAGGATCAGGAGAATATATTTCAGTAAAAGTACAGAAGTGAAAAAAGCTTTGCGAATCGGCATTTAAGATTTTTATTCCGGCCCAGTTATTTCTGTATGGAAGAAAATATATCCGGTAATATATTTGACCGATAGCTTCTAATTCTCCTTTAACAATAAGAGACTTCCCTTCCTCAAAATAAAGCTCTACTCCAGGCTCAATTTTTAATGATGCGGATGAATCAATAATAATATCATCTTTGATAAGATAGGGTGAATCTGCTTTTACTAATACACCTGAAATTGATCCACTAATTTCTGTAAAAAGTCCTGAAATAGACGGACCTGTTTCGTCGTCATCAAAATAATCTCTTTCTACACAAGAAGTGGTTAGAATTATTGAAAAAAGAAATATTAATATTTTATTAATTGATAGTTTCATATAATCTGTAAAATAGCATTCGAAATTTACTATATTTATCCATAAATAATTTTGAAAATCTATCATAGTATGTTATAATAATTTCAAATCAATATTATGAAAACAATTATTATCAGTTTAGTCCTTTTTCTTTCCACACAATTTTTTGCACAGGATCTGGTAGTTGTCAATATAAATATAATTGCCAGCGAAGTTATGGAAAATGAGATTGTTTACATAACAGGTAACGATGTACAGTTGGGTAACTGGAATCCATCATTAGTATCTCTTAAGCAGATCAATGATTCTTTATGGACAAAAACATTTTCTTTCTCTCAAGGAACAGATCTTGAATTTAAATTCACAAAAGGTACGTGGTTAAAAGAGGCAGTAAATGAAGATGGAACTATTCCCCAAAATAATATTTTAAGAGTTCTTAATGATACATCCATCAATTATTCTATCAGAAAGTGGAAAGATCAGATTGAAACAACTCTATCAGGACAGATTACCGGAACAGTTGAGTACATAAGAAATTTTGAATCAGAAGGACTTGAGCCAAGAGATATTATTATTTGGCTGCCGCCATCTTATGATTCATTGATAGATAAAAGTTATCCTGTGCTTTATATGCACGATGGTCAAAATATAATTGATCCTGCAACTTCTTCATTTAACATCGATTGGCAGCTTGATGAAACAGCGGATAGTTTAATTAAAGCAGGTGCAATTGAAGAAATAATTATTGTCGGAATTTATAACACGTTTAATAGAAGAAGTGAATATTCACCGAATGATACCGGTTATAGGTATATGGATTTTATTGTTCACGAATTGAAACCATTTGTTGATAAAAATTATAGGACAAAACCCGAACCAGAATTTACTGCAGTTGGCGGTTCTTCAATGGGAGGCTTGATTTCTTTTATGCTTGCATGGGAATATCCCCACATTTTTTCTAAAGCCGCGTGCTTATCTCCTACATTTATTTACAACGAGTTTAATTATGTTAAAAATGTAAATAATTATGATGGTTCTCAAAAACCTGTTCTATTTTACATTGATAATGGTGGAATTGACCTTGAGCAAAAACTTCAACCCGGAATTGATGATATGATGAAAGTACTTAAGGAAAAAGGATATAAAATTGATAAAGATTATTTCTGGTACAAAGATGAAAATGCAGTTCATTCTGAAAGTGCGTGGGCGGAAAGAGTGTGGAGATTTCTGATATTATTTTTTAGCAGATAAAAATTTGTTATAACTATTTTTTCCCAATCTTCTTTTCAAAATGTTGATAATCTTTTACACTTTGCCATTCACCGCCCCATTACCAACCTCTTATTTTGAAATCTCTCAAAAGTCTGCTCTAGGCAAAAAAATCAAGTCAAAATAAATATAGTTTTGTTTTTTAACCAACATAATGGATATATTTGCCCGTCAAAAAAAGGAAAAATTATGAAAAAAATTCTTAGTGTAGTTTTAATACTGCTATTTGTGTCAGCTTGCTCAAGTGATTCTGATGTAATTAAAACCGATAGTGGCTTAAGTTATGTTGATGATAAAATTGGCGAAGGTCGTGAAGTAAAAGATGGTGATCTTGTTGTTATTCATTTTGTTGCATGGACTCTCAGTGATTCTACAAATATTTACATCGATTGGCAAAATGATTCTACTAAAAATTCTTTTAGAATTGCCTCGTCTTATGAAACCAATCAAACTTTAAAATATGTCGTGGGATCAAAACAATTTGTAAAAGGGAGTGATGAAGGTTTCATTGGTATGAAAAGTGGCGGAAAGCGTACTATAGTAATTCCATCTGAATTGGCTTACGGAGATCAGGGAATGGGCCCTATACCTCCCAAAGCGTCTCTAAAACTTTTTGTTGAAGTACTTGAAGTTAAAGATGCTATTGTAGCAAAAATGTGGGATGTTGATCCAAAGTTATTCAAAGAAACTAAAAGCGGATTGAAGTACGCAATTATTGAAGAAGGTAATGGACCTGAAGCGGACAGCGGTAAAATTGTCTCTGTGCATTATTCAGGTTTTCTTAATGACGGAAGAAAGTTCGATAGTTCTGTTGAAAGGGATGAACCTTTAACTATAATGCTTGGTATGAGACAAGTTATTCCTGGCTGGGAAGAAGGTATTGATCTATTAAGGCAGGGAAGTAAAGCACAATTTGTAATTCCTCCGCAGATTGGATATGGTGATCGTGATCTTGGTGTTATCCCTCCAAATTCAACCTTAATTTTTGATGTTGAAATAGTAGAAGTTAAAAGTCACCAATAAACTAAAATCCTAACTAAGTTTTTTACTCTGTGTCTGTAAATAAATTTTTTGAACAGGCACAGAGTTATCATTCAAAAGAATCTCCCGATTTTAACTGTCTTTCCATTTTTCCTTTTTTTTTTGTAAAAGGAATGTAATTTTCCACTGACTATCTTTTATCCAATCACTAACAGCCATTCTTAGCATAAAACAATAGAAGTAAAACATTGCCATCGATATTAATAGAAAAACAGTGAAGTATTCTCTAAATAATATCTGTGAAAAAAGTAATGGAAATATAATCAGTACAGTAAAAATAATTATCCAGCTACGTTTATTTTCTTTAAGCAGAACGTAAATCATATAGGGTGCAAATACTACTGCAGCTATTCCGGCAATGATAAGAGCAATTGCATTAAAGAATGAGAGAAAGAATAAAACAGATGCTGATAATTCATAATTGAGGATCTGACGTAATCTTCGAAGATTTTCTGAAGATAAATTATTTAATTCAATATCATTCATGGTTAGATCAATATCTTCTTAGACTTATTTCAGATAAAACTTTAATATAGAGATAGTTTGACTATAGTATCCCGTTCCAAATAAATTCAAATGGTTCATAACGTGGTATAGCTTGTAGATATTTTCTCTGAATTCAAATCCATCAGGTAATGGATAAGATTCGTTATATGATTTATAAAACTCATCTGAAAAACCACCAAAAAGTTTTGTCATTGCGAGATCAGCTTCCCGGTGACCATAGTAAACAGCAGGATCAATCAAACAAACTTTACCTTTTTCATCAACAATGTAATTTCCTCCCCAAAGATCGCCATGAAGCAAGCATGGAGTTTCTTCGCTTCCTTCTATTATCTCAGAGATTTTGTCTTCAAGTTTTTTTATGAGTGAAGTTAATGTTGAATCTGCATAGTCGTTTTTTTTTGCAAGATTATATTGAAAGAGAATTCTTTTATTAAAATAAAATTCTATCCAATCAGACTCTTCAGATTTATCTGAATGATTCATTTGAGGAGTTGAACCGATATAATTATCCTCATAAAATCCAAACTTATCAGATTTGTATTTATGCAATTCTGCAAATTTTCTTCCAAAGTCCTCAAAGAAATATTTTGTTCGTGATGAACCGTCAATGCACTCAAGTAAAATAAAATTTGAATCAGCCCAAATAACTTCAGGAATTCTTATTGCATCAGCTTTTCTTAGTTCTTTCAATCCATTTGCTTCCTTAATAAACATATCAGGAGGCTGTGAGTAATTAACTTTTAAAAAATATTTTTTTCCCGAAGCACATTTTAGTATTTGAGAATCACTAATACATCCGCCGGAAACTGAATTTGAACCGGTTACTTTATCATTTACGATAGATTCAATATTTTTAATCAGATTCTGATTCAATTTCATTCCTGATTTTTTCAAAAAGATTTTTATTTCCTTCTTCTAATAGATCAAGTACTGTTTCAAAGGTGTCTGAACTACCGAGATAAGGGTCTGGTACTTCGTTATATCCATTATTTATAAAAAACTCAGCAAGCTTATGAACTTTGTGACCGTACTTGTTTTTTTTATCCAAAGAAAGAATATCTTTATAATTATTATTATCCATTGTAACTATATAATCAAATTCATCAAAGTCTTTT
>JALHTS010000490.1 GCA_022865965.1 Ignavibacteriaceae bacterium | reverse complement strand
CAAACTATATAAATTCACTTCCAACTGGTAAAATGCTTGCCCTGACAATTTGTGATGATGCAGCTCAGACCGTTCTGGGTTATAGTGGCGGAACTGCCGTTAGACGAGCAATTGAAACACTGGGCAGCCTTTATATTGATAGTGTCAGATATCGTGAATCCTGGTGTTTACTGGGTGTAAAAGGCGCAACGATGGGAAGCGTCCCTGAATCTTATAAAAAGTTATTTCAAGGACCTGCAATAATTGATACTTCTAAGCTTGTTGTTCACGATGAGGGTTATGTTACTTTTCCTAAAGTTGGAAAAAGCTCTGCGTGGGAAAGTGTAGTTCTCAATGATTCTATCCCAGATGGTGCTGCAATAGAGATTTTTCCACTCGGTATAAAACAAAATACTCAAATAGATACTTTATCATCGCTAACGTTTGTAAATGATACTGCCTCAATCGCATTTATTGATCACAAACTCTATTCGGAGTTAAAACTTCTTGCAAAATTAAATTCAAATGAATTAAAAGAAACTCCAGCATTTTTTTCAATTGGTATAAATTACCTCCTTCCCGCAGAGATTGCCATAAATTATCAGGTAGTCGCACTTGATAAAGACTCTGTTTATCAGGGTGAATATATCTCAATTAGTTTTGATTTGTATAACCTTGGTAAAGCTTCGGCAGATTCTTTTCACGTAAATCTTTTTGTGGAAAAACCCGATAAAGAGAATATACTTATTCTTGATACCCTTATTATTAATATTCCATCGATACAAAAAGTTTCCTTGACTAGTGCTTATAAATCAAACATTCAAGATGGTCATGGCGATATGTCATTTAAGATTATCGCAGACAGCCAAAATAATGTAGCAGAAATTTACGAGGATAACAATTTATTTATAAAAAGTTTTTACGTGATACGTGATACAATTACTACATCTATTTCTGAAACCTCCGTGACAGCAACTTTCGATGGACAGGAAATTCTTGACGGCGATTATGTCTCATCGAATCCTGAAATATCAGTTAGTTTTCAGTATCCACTTTGGTTTCCCATCGATGATACCAGTGCAATTAAAGTTTATCTTGATAATGTTGAATTAATCTATTCTGATTTTGATGTCAATTATGATACAATAAACAGGATTGCTCAATATAACTTCAAGCCAACAATTCCAGAAGGTTCGCATAATCTCAAAGTATTTGGAAAAGACATTAATGGAGTTGTTGGTTCCATACCCGGATTTGAGAAGTATTTTACAGTATCGAATGAGTTTGCTTTACTCAACTTGTATAATTATCCGAATCCATTCAGTGAAAAAACTTCTTTCACTTTTATTCTGCCCGTTCTTCCCGAAGAATTAAAAATAAACATATATTCTATCGCCGGCAGGAAGATTAAAGAAATAAAAAAAATAATGAATGAATTAACCATAGGTTTTAACAGAATTGAATGGGATGGGAAAGATGAAGATGGAGATGTAATTGCAAATGGCAGTTATCTTTATAAGGTAATAATTCGAAACGCCAATAATTCATTCGCCACGACACAAAAGCTTTCTAAGGTTCAATAATAATTCGTTGTAAAATTGAAAAAATATTTTCTTATATCGTTTTTATCTTTACTAATATTTTTTCCTTCATACGCTCAAGATGATTATTCCGGAAAAGATGACGGAACATTGCCCGTAGAACTTATTTATTTTTATCCTTTAATTCAGAGCAACGGTGTTTTACTAAAATGGGGAACAGCTACGGAAATAAACAACTTAGGATTTGATGTAGAGCGCGGCATAGGGAATTTTGACTTTGGAGCAATAGGTTTTGTCGAAGGAAGCGGGGACAGTTTTTCTCCAAAGCATTATGAATTCTTGGATTCTTTGGTTGTGCCAAGCGGGATTGTATATTACAGGCTGAAGCAAATAGATTATATCCTAACATTTGAATACTCGGATACCGTTGTTGTGGATTTTATAACTTCAGTTGAAAATGAAGATAAAATAATCACACCAGATTATTATTTATCGGAAGCATATCCCAATCCGTTTAATCCAACCACTAAAATACAATATACAATCCCAGATGCAGGGACAATGCTTGCCTTGTCAGTAAAATTAATAGTTTATAATTTAGTGGGTAGAGAAGTTGCCACTTTAGTAAATGAACAAAAATCTGCAGGAACGTACGAAATTGAATTTAACGCTATTAATTTTACAAGTGGGGTTTATTTTGTGAGATTGATTTCAGGAGCATCTTCTCTTATTAAAAAAATTGTATTACTTAAATAATCGATAAAAACTATCATTAATTCTTATTTTAATCACAATTAATTAAATTAAAAT
>JALHTS010000061.1 GCA_022865965.1 Ignavibacteriaceae bacterium | reverse complement strand
GTTAAAACTTTGACTTAGATATACTCTTTACTTATTAAATAAGTTTTTATAGCTTAGTTAAATTATTTTATGCGAGGTGATAAAATGATTAGAACGTCATATACTTTGCTACTTGTGTAACTAGAAATAAATTAGAACTAAAGCTGCAAGAATAATTCCTGTTAAAGCCTGAATTATTACTTGAGTTTTCGAAAGAGTTTTAAATATCATACCAAGCGGAGTCCATCTAAGCCAGGTCCATTTTTCAGGAAGTTCCATCCGAAGGAAAACATAATATAAAATATCCTGCACACCAAAGACTTTGAGAATAGCTGAAGAAAAAGAAATAAAGGGATTAAATAAAACGGCGGTTAAAATTAGTAGGGTTAAATCAAACATAAGTTGCGTCACACGATATGATCGTATGATTACTTTCTCCGGCATTGTTTTACTCCGTCTTATAAGAGTAAAGTGATAACCTAGAATATCATACAGATTTGATGTTAAAATGAAAAAAACCGGAACGAAGTAAATACTAGTAAACATTGCCGCGCCGGAAAGAATAACTAACAATAAATTCAATCCGACAAGCTTGTATTTTAATATGGTTAAAATTTCTTTCATCCTAATTTGAAATATATAAAGAAGTGTCTGGATTTTTAAAGGGAATTAAAGGGTCATTATTAATTCTCTTAAAAACTGATAAGCCTAAACCTATTCCGCCTATGTTTTTATTTTTTCATTTTTTCCCACTCAAATATGGCTTCCTTAAAAAGAGTTAATGCACCAGGAAGTGCGTCATTCATATACGATGAAAGAATACCATAGTTTACAACAGGAACATCCATTAGCATTGCTTCATTTATACGGGTTTGCATTGCACGTTTTGTTAATTTACATCCATCGCAGTGAACAACAAGCTTATAATCTGACAAATTTTCTGGAAGCTTTTCATTTTGAACCAAATCAAAGTTCAATTCTTTTTGTGAATGATTGCAAAGCCAGTCATTAATTTTTGTTTTGCCATTATTTGGATGATTTACACACGCCTCAGCAAATAACACTCTATCATTTTTCTTAAGTTTTTTAACTGTCTTTAATCCTCTTATAAAAAAAGTAAGTTCAGTTTTCTGACGAGCAATCAGGATTGAAAAAGTTGTGACTCTAACTTTGTCAGATATAAGTGAGGTAATGTTATTAACTAAATGACTTTCAGTAATTATCAGATCAGGAGATGATTTTAGATTATCCAAAGTTTCCTGAAGTTCAATATCTTTACAAATAATTATTTTTGTTTCTTTATCAAAACCTTCTCTTATTATTTGAATGTGTGATGAAAGTAATTTATTCTGTTCTTCCGATAAATCTGAAGGAAGAACCATAAGTACAAGTTCATTGGCTCTTACTAAGTTTTTTAATGATAAAGTTCCGTCTTTCTGAGGAAGCATTCTTATCATTTTACGTTTAAGTTCTTCAAAACCTACGTTCTCTTTACACGAGACTTCAAAATGAATTTCGCGCAGTTCTTTTAATTCATCAAGTAATTCCGGATTTACACCAAGCTCAATTTTATTAACAACAATTATATAACCGACATCTATTTTATCAAGATAAGCTACTAGTTCTCTTTCTTTGCTGGAAAGTTGATTACGTGCATCAACAAGTAGAAGTACGAAATCTGCAGATGAAATAGTTTTGATGGTTTGAGTAATTCTTCCGCTGCCAAGTTCACCTTCTTCTTCAATGCCCGCAGTATCTACAATTAAAACTGGTCCATAAGGAAGGAGTTCCAGTGGATTCTTAATTGGATTAGTAGTTGTTCCGGCAATTTCACTTACTGCCGATATTTTTTTACCAACCAGCTGATTTACGAATCGGGATTTTCCTACATTCCTTGTTCCAACAATTGCAATCTGCGGACGATATGATAACGGTGATAGGTTCAATTCTCTCCTGACTAACAAATTTGTTTTTGTAGGAATCTGAATGATCAAATCCCATCTTAAACAAGAAATTAGCCCAAAAAGTGTTCCATCTAATAAAAATTTATCAGATGGACAAAAACAATTGATTTTACACGATAAAATTATTTCACAATTGTTCAGTAATTCCAATTACAAAAAAAAGGTTCTCTGTTTTAGGAATCTGGGAATGTTAAAAAAATAATAAATGAGTAGGAACTTGATTTATTAAAGAACCATTCGGTGCAACATAAGTTTCTCCAAAAGTTTTGGATTAATACGAAATGGTTTATAAAAGTGCCTGCAGAAATTCACTTTAAATTAAGAAATTGTTATAACACATACTTTCTTAGTGATATGCTTGACAATAATATTGCTAAAAATAGTAATTTTAACACTTAGATTAGAAAAATCCGACCAGAATACTAAAATAGTCGGATATTCTCTTTATGCTATTACTTAGGTTTGCACCTTGGAAAAGGTTGATAGGATTAAAGCCTCAGGTTAAATTTGATCGTTCAATTTTGTTAACAAACTAAGAGGTATCTTTTTGAGATCATTAGTAAAGTTATTTTTATTTTTAATGATGATTGCTCTGGTTGGTTTTACCATAGTTTCTAATGAAGAAGATGAGATAAATACATCAGAAACAAATGATGATTTGATCTCCGAAACTATTGAGTTAAATCCTATTAACTTTTCAATGGTAACTTTAACTGAGTTGGGAACTATGAAATCATCCTGGTATGGACCGGGATTTCACGGAAAAAAGACAGCAAACGGTGAAATTTATGACCAAATGTCATTAACCGCTGCTCATAAAAGCTTAAAATTTGGAACTCTTCTTAAGGTAACCAATCCAAGAAACAGTAAATCTGTTGTGGTTAGAATCAATGATCGAGGTCCCTATATCGAAGGTCGTGACCTAGACCTTTCCAAAGCTGCTGCTATGGAATTGGGACTTATGAGAAGAGGTGTGGCAAAGATGAAGATTGAGAAAATTCATGTAAACGATATAAGCTCACCAATAATTGCCATAAATTAACTAAATCCTTTCATTTCTATAATTTAACCGCATCACAAATGCGATTTTTTCATTTTAAAGGCACTACTTTTGATTAAATGTAGAATAAAATATGTCTTATAAACAAATTCTTACAATAATGGAGATATGATGCGATTCAAAATCATTCTTTCAGCTTTATTAGTGGTATTATTTACCTCTGTTACTTTTTCACAAATCTCATTTAAAGTCGGTGCAGGTGTTGGTTATGTTATACCTGCCGGTGATTATGGTGGAAGTATTCAGGATTTTTACTTGGGGACAAAATATGGTCTTAGCAGCGGCTATAATTTCCACCTAAAAGCAAAAGCATCTTTATTTACTTTTGCAGTTAAAGGTGAAATCGACTACTCGTCTTTCAGCAATAAAGAAGAG
>JALHTS010000489.1 GCA_022865965.1 Ignavibacteriaceae bacterium | reverse complement strand
GGATGTGTCAGGCTATATCTTAAATCGCCATAACCACCCATTGAAAATCGGCAGTCTTCAAACAAGTTATTTGTTGTTAATTAAATGCTGGTTAGATCTGGTTACGTTGAACTGAGAGAGTTAAATAAAAAACCCTCAGCACTTTAATACTGAGAGTAAAGATAAACCGTTAGCTGATTAGTACAAGCTACTCTTAATAATTAAAAAATTAATCCAATATCAAAATATTGTATGTTTTTTAATCTTCCGAAATCTCCATAGGCGTAATTAAACAATATATTTAAGCCAGTATTTACTTCATAGTTTAAGCCAACACCTAACGTGAAGCTTTGCTCACTATCAACTGAAAGAAGTGATTTATACCCGCCTCTGAAGAATAATAATTCGTTGTAAGCCAATTCTACTCCCGCATTGATATACTCAACATTATCATTCGGGTGTGTTGCGTCAACAGCGGCTTTGACTCTTATATACCTTGTTCTAAGCACATCCATAGCTAAACCAATTCTGAATGTGAGGGGTAAATCATATGCGTCCATTTCATATTGGGCGGGAATATTATTAGGACCGGTAAATAGATCATTATCGGGATCATAGTTAATCTGGATATCTCTTCCATCCAACTTCATCTTGGTTCCGAAGTTTGAAATGCTTGCTCCAATTACCAAATCATTGAAAGGTGTTATATAATACGTTCCAACATCTAATGCAAATCCACTTGCAGAACTACTCCAGATTGATTCTTGAATGTACTTAGCTTGAAATCCGATTGAAAATCTATCTGTAAGACTTTTCGCATAACCAATGCCAAATGAAACGGACCCTGCGTCCCAGTATTGACCATTGCCTTCGGGAAATTCAAATGTTCTTACTTTGTCCTCAGGTATGCCCAAAGATGTAACCGTTAGGAATAAAGACCCTATTTCCCCGACATTCAATGATACAGCAGCAAAATCATAAGTGATGTCGGCCAGCCATTCTGTATGGTTGAAAGCTACCTGCCCGTTTCCTTTATTAATGGCAATTCCTGCCGGATTATAATAAACAGCATATATGTCATCACTTACAGCAACATAGGAACCCCCCATACCTAATGCTCTCGCTCCGGGGCCGATCTTTAAGAATTGGCCTGCAGTAGTACCAACCTTTGTAATTTCCCTGTCAAGCTGGGCAAGTAAATTATTTGAATTAAATATTACTAAGCCAATTAACAATATTTTAAAAATTATTTTTTTCATTCTCGGTATCTCCGTAAATTCTTCTTCATTTTTTAAGAACAAATCTGTTCCATTCTTGCCCAAAGATTGACTTTATTTAATTACAGCAAACCTTCCAATTTTCTGACCGATACCCGGTATATCTACATGAAAAATATATACACCGTAGGCAATTCTCATCCCTTCCGAACTCAACAAATTCCAGTTAGCCATACTTGTTAAATCATCTTTTTCAATAGTATCAACTAATTCTCCAACCAGAGTATAGATTCTTATTGTACATCTTTGCGGCAGATTTCTAAATTGAATTTCTCTTTCGCCTCGTTTAGTTATAGTACTTCCAGGATTTTCAGAAAGGCTGTAAGCCACATAAGGATTGGGAACAACATATATATCATTCATGCCCTGTCTTATAATATCGTCTACGACTATTGCCTTCTTTGTATCAAAGACGAAGATATCACCTTTATCAAATGGTTTTTTTGTTTTGATCTGATAAACATCACCATTTTTGGGAAGTTTAATCTCCGTCGCCGATTCATCTATAGATAAAATCACCTCATAACTTGTGGCGGCAGTTGTAGTTCCCTGTGGTTGAAGGACAATGCCTTCTCCCCAATCCCAGCGTCTATTACCTCTTTTATCCGGAACTAATTCATGAATAACGTAAGTCGCCGGTGCATTTTCAGTAATATTAATAATTTGGAAAGGTACTGCAACACTGCCCAGCAACGTACTCACCGTGTCGGCATACTGCCAGCTTCCATCGGCCAAAGTATCTACATCATACCATCTGATTTCCCAATCGGCACTAATTTTGGTTCTTAAGCTAACTGTGCCGATTAATGCAGGATAAAATATTGTATCTCGAACCGTGACATCACTGTCAAAAAGAAATTTGCAGTTTTCAGCATCGAAGTGCACTGAATCGTTTTGAACGAAAACTCTCAAACCATCAAATGTTGGATTTCCATCTTCGGATTCTATCAATTCACTTAGGAAAACAGGAAAGTATCTGTACTTAATCTTATAAATATTTCCTTGTGCCAGATCACCCGGATTCTTTCCTGCTATTTGTCCGGAAACATAATTGATTAAGTATTTAGAGGAGTCAATTAGATTATCCATACCATCGAAAACCTCCACACTGCCGATCTGAATATTTTTATGAGGCAGGCTAACCAACACTGTATCTTTTGATCTGAAACTTGTTTGAATACCCGTAGAATCAAGTACGCTATAAGCATCAGCTTCATCAAACTCAATTTTATATTGCTTATCGAGCACAGCCAAATCATCAAGAACTTTTATGAAAATGTCACCGGTAGCGTCAGAATTAACGGATGTTGGTACACCATCAATACCGACCTCCGGGGAAACGATTCCAACTGATTTCGGGCCAGGCGTAACGGCAACTGTATTAACATCAAAAATTAATTCACGTGTTAAAGGATCCTGCTGTATAACAGATTGAGTTTCTGTGGGCGGCAAATCGGGTGAACCGTGATCATAAGCGACAACTGCATAGTAATATGTAATTCCATTTAGAACAGTAGAATCGACATATTCATGTTGTAACCCGGTATTATCACCCAGGTAATATTTTACTCCGCGACCTTCATATTCTATTTCTGCTAAACCAGAGTATTCGTTGATCAAATCGAACTGAGCTTTTTTGCCGGTATAAGGATCTTCTAATGCTTGTCCGAGGAAAGGGACACCATTTGCATCAGTGATTGTGTAAACATCGGAGAAATTAAAATCCCTACTGCGATAAATTTTATAACCCTCAAAATCTTTCTCTTGTGTTAAAGGATCAATTGAATCTTCTGATTTAGCATTCCAATATAATCTTACCTTACCATCCTCGGCAACGGCTTTGACAATAGGTTTTGCTGGTGGTTGTGCAAATCTATAGTCGGCTTCAAGAATTCTAACTGAAGTTATAGAATTTAAAAGCAAATCAGCATTGTTTAGCCCGTCGCCCATAAGAATAGCCATTGAAAATCTCTGGGTCTCGCCTTTCTTTAATGACATCGGACCCGTTGAGAAGCAGAAAATATTATCACCTTCTTCTTTTAATAATTCCTGTTCGGGATCAATTTCTGGTATAGTAAACCATTGCCATAATAGCTCATCCTCTTTAGGATAGTTAGGTGATCCGAATGTTTTAACAGTAAATCCGGTTAATCCGATCATATCTGATTCGGAGATATCACGGTATCCAAAGTTAGGTTCGGAACCCGCCCACTTATAACCGTTTAATTGAATATCACTTAAGGTTCCGACTTCTTCTTCGTCATATACTCCGTTACCATTTAAGTCAAGGAAAAAGGCTTGTGAGGGATTCCCATCACCTTCGCCATAATCAGGACCGGGATAATTCGATGATTCCGGACCAATACCGTCAATACCGATGTCATGTTTTTCAGGATCCCAATCACCATCTTCATCACCAGACCATCTTGGTTTTGGGGCGCCGTAAACTTCTGTATATTTTGCAACATCGTAAATTCCGTAAGTCAATGGCGTTGCAAGACCATCTATGAAAAATCCTTTATCGTTAAAAGGGCTTTCATCTATGATGCCATCATCGTCATCATCAATTACGTTATCATCAAATGAAGGCGATTCTAAAAATTTCCATCCGAAAAATCCTGGTGTTACTCCACCCATCCCACGGAAATCACCATCATAAGCGTACACCATACTTCTTGCTCTCTGATCAAATGGATCAGCAAGCGGACCTTTGGGTGGAATAAAATATGCCCGGTCATCCAAATAGTCCGATCCTCCGCCAACATGTGGATCTCCAAACATTCCAAAATACACTTTATCCAGATCTTTCTCTGAAGCGTTAGTAATCTGGTATACCATAAAAATAATATCTTCAGCCATAGGATTGTTGAACTGCAATATTCTAACAGATGATTCTAATCCTAGACCACCCTTGGTTAGATCACCTGGGAAGGGTTGATATCTGTCAATGAACTCGTAGTTTGTAAAATCATCAACAAAATAATAAACCTCTTCATCCGGCGCAGTTGCCATATCACCCAGGAATGCGGGCCATAAATATTTACCTGCACCTGGAGAATACCACTCTTCAGGCCAGGAATCCGGTTTACCATCACCGTCCAGATCCTCGGCATTTAATGACGCAACTTTGTCCTGATTGGGATCAGAGTAACCGGATTTGGGTAGCCAGCCCCACTTTAATGATGCATCCGGGCTATAATCGCCCTCAGTTGATATTACGTGAGAATCGCTGACTATGTGGAGTGTATCGCCATTTATATCAATTACTTCGGCACCAACAATCAGCCCAAATTCATAACCATAGCCTAAACCATTCCAGACCAAATCCTCAACATTAAACAATGCGTTGGGAGAACAAACTGATCCATAATTGAAAAGAATTGTTTTAATCTTGTTGCCCTTGATAATTATATCTTTTATTTCTCTTGTATCGCCGGCTATTTTGTTAAACTTAACTCCTTTAATTGGCCCAAAAATTTCCAATGCTTGTTCCGGAGTTAGATTTTTATAAAAGTAATCGTCTTGGAGTTCATCTACCTGGGCGTGACTGTTGCCGGCTAGCAAGAGCAAGAATATTAAAGCTTTAATACTTTTAAATGTCATTATAAGTATCCTCAGAATTATAGTTACTTAAAAAATATAGAGAATCCGAATCGCACTTCTCTTGGTCTATTTACCTGCTCTGGACGATGAGAATAATATTGGTCTATATATCGAACGTCAATCATTCCCAAATCACCGCGGCTGATTCTGGTTCGCAAATCATTAAATTGATTAGCATTTAATTCCTGTTCAACATTCGAAAGAGCTTTTCCGGAACTTGCATATACATATCTGTCGTTTTGTGTATCAAATAAATTATTGATATGTATAAAGACCGAATAATCCAGCGGACCGAATTCAAAGAACTTTTCAAATTTTAAATCAACCTCCCATTGCATCGATTTTGCAGATGAGTTTTGTTCATAAGTTATTGTTGACAGACTTGGAGGTAAAGCCGGCGTATATGGTGTGCCACCCTGAATTCTGTAAATAATTCCCAATGACCATGAGGTTGGATCTGTTAAAGAAAAAGTACCATTAATTAGATGAGTACGGTCAAAGCTTAACGGAACAAGATATGTTTCAGTCTGTTTGCCGGAAGCTTCACTGAAGAATAAATCTTCCGATGGCTCTGTTCTGTTTCCTTCTGCCATCTGAAATGTATAATCAAGGGTTGCCGAAAACATTCCGCCCGGCGAACGTCTTTTAAGAAATGAAAGAGTAATGCCCCGAACATTTGAATATGCAAGATTTGTTAATAGATTATATTGTCTTGCTTTATCTGTGTATATAGTTTGTGTAAAAATATAATCGCGCACATCTTTATAGTAACCAGTCAAATCAAATTTAAAATCATCTGCTAATTGCTGCTGAAGACCAATTTCGTATTGTATAGATTTTTGAGGATTTACATCGGGATTACCAAATGTTGGAATAGTTGCAATATTAGCCACCCACCTTAAATCGTTTGCATATAAACTTGATAAAGATCCAATCTGATAAAAATGTCCGTATGAAAATCTAATGACACCCCTATCGGTTATTGGATAAGATACACTGAACCTTGGCGAAACCATATGTTTAATACCAGCTGGTTTAAGCGAAGCGTTCATATATCCTGATAAGGAGTCAGTAAGGTTTTTCGAGAAATCATAATTATAATCTGAAGCTGCATCAAAGAATTCATACCTTACACCAACATTCAAAATTAATGTTTTGGCAAGTTCCATTTTATCCTGAATATACGCGGAACCTTGCATTGGGAGTTTTTCATAAGTGGAAACGCTTCGTATTCCAGCGCGCAAAATGGTTAATGCCGAATCATATAATAAATCATTTACACTTAAGGATGTAATAGAAGGAATCCCATCTATTTCTTTATATTTATAAAAATCTAATGTAAAACCACTTCTCTCAAGGTTATGTCTTCTGATTTCAAAACCAGCTTTTATCTCGTGAACTCCAAACATTTGTGCAACAATATCGCCCTTCACGCTGATTGTTTTTGTAGACCTTTTTATTATATCATTGTCAGTTCCGCCCGCATAATACAAAGTATTACCAATTACTTTTCGATAAAAGTTTGGCAAGTATCTCGGATCGTTCATATCTTCATAAAGATAATGCTCAGCTTCGTTATAAGAATATGAACCCTTTAAAGTGTAAAAAGCTTTTTCGCTTAGAGTATGAGTTAAAGCGAGAGTATTGATTAACCCTTTACTATAATCCCAACCGACACCATCGGGATTAAAGAAATAACTTCTATTAAATGATTTTGATTCAGCCTGATCATAAACAACTTCATATTTCAATTTGATTAATGAACCAAATTTATGACTCAGATTGAATTGTAGATTTAAAGTTGTATTTGGATTCATGGGAACCATTTGTCCATCACCTGTTGGCAGCCCAACACTGTTTGTATCATAGGGATTAAATACGTATGCGCCCGTGGCATCTCCATATCTTTCATCCGTACTTTTAAAATTATCGGGTGTCAGATAAGAATCGCTCGGATTATAGAGTCTGTAGCCATAATAGGTGCCTTTAAAATTTTCAAAGATTCCTGAAATGAAAAATCTGGTTGAGTTAGAAATCGGGATAGGTCCCCCGACCGTAGCTTCAACTCTTGCCCTGTTTAATGCATCAATCTTGTCTAAATTAGGGAATAAATCTGTTCTTGAAGTAACATAATCACCTCCATAAGCTTTCAAGCTGAAAGTATATCTTTCTGCTCCCTCTTTGGTGACATAGTTTACAACACCGCTTAAAGCATTACCAAACTCAGCCCCAAAAGTACCTGTTGATACAGATGCTTCCTGAACTGCATTCGAAGCAAGGCCAACTGCTCTTGAATTTCCATAAGGATCGTTTAACGAAAGCCCATTTAAAGTATAAGCAACTTCGTTCCCATACCCTCCTCTAACGTGAATACTTCCGTCATCACCGGTTACTACGCCAGCTTGCAATTTTATTACATCGCTGATATTATCAACCGGTAGAATTTCCAACGATTCTGATGTAATTGCCACGGTAGGATTAGTTAGATCTTGTCTGATTAATGGATTTCGTTCTCCCTGTACAATAACAGCCTCTAAAGTGACCTCGCCCGGAGATAAATTAAATTCCAGAGAAGTTGTGAATCCAACATTTACTGAAACATCCTTTATTGTAACTTTCTGATAGCCCACATAAGAACTAGTAACACTATACACACCAGGCGGAATATTCAGTATTACAAAATTTCCCTCAATATCGGAGGCTGCTCCTGATGAGGTGCCCTCAACCAATACGTTGGCAAATGGAATCCCCTCACTAGTTGTCACATCAACAACCTTACCCATTATTTTGCCGGTAGATTGAGAATAAATAAGGGATGTGTTAATTATGAGAAAGAACGATGCAACAATTATAAAAAAAACTTTCTGCATTAGTGCCTCACATAAGAATTTATGATAACTCTTTTTCAGTTTTCAAAAAATATCTAATTCTACAGAAAAAGGTTTACGAAGTTTAAAAGTATTTATATAAAATAAGAGGCTGACTC
>JALHTS010000488.1 GCA_022865965.1 Ignavibacteriaceae bacterium | reverse complement strand
TCATCACCAATAAACCAATCGGCAATCGGAGCCTGCGGAGAAACTGCAACTAAATTTGGATGAGCATCTATCGCTCCCATTACAGTATAAAAACCCGGATATGAATTTCCCCATTGACCGACTTTGCCATTATGGTTCTCAATATTTTTAATCAGCCACTCAATAGTATCAAAATTATCGCTGCTTTCATCAATATCATTTACACTTTGCTTAATCGGAATGTAAGGACGCATATTATCATATTCGCCTTCAGACATAAATCTGCCGCGCACATCCTGAAAAACAAAAATGTATCCGTCTTCAATAAATGATCTTGAAGGGGTTGTAATATATCTAAAAACATTTTCTCCATAAGGAGCAATACTATATGGAGTTCGCATTAAGAGAATAGGATATTTTTCAGATTTATTTTTTGGTGAATAAACTATTGTAAATAATTCAACACCATCTCTCATTGGAATTTTATATTCTTTCTTATCATAATTTTGTTGAAGATATTCTTTCGTAGAATTAGATTGAGAGCAGGAAACAATATTTAATAGAAGAAAAATTATCGAAAAGAAAACCGGTAATCGGAAAGTTTTCATAAATTTAAATATTCTAAATAAAGTGATTTTATAACACAATTAAAATTAGTTGATTTTAGAATAAATGAAAACCGTGTTGAAGAAGTTCTACGCTTAATATTGTTTATTAGTATTTTAGCAAAGTTGTTTTTAAGGAGTTAAACATTTGTCGGATTTAGAAGCCGCTTTAATTTTATTTGTCGTTGGAACCATTGCTGCGTTCATAAATGTAAATGCCGGCGGCGGTTCATCATTGACTCTTCCAACTCTTATTTTTCTTGGTTTGGATTCCGCACTTGCAAACGGGACGAACCGGGTTGCAATATTATTTCAGAATGTTTCGGCAGTCTATGCATTCAAACGAGAAAAATATTATGAATTAAAAAATAGTATGATTCTCTCTGCGCTCACGCTTCCCGGAGCAATTCTTGGTGCAGTCCTTGCAGTAACCATCAGCGATGGCTTATTCAGAAAACTCCTTGCAATTGTTATGATAGGGATAATTATTACCTTGCTTGTACCGAATAAAAAGCAGACTGAATTTAACAGTAATCTTACAATTAACTGGAAAGTATTGATTGTAATGACCGGCATTGGTTTTTATGGAGGATTCATTCAGGTTGGTGTTGGCTTTATGATAATGGCTGCTTTGCAAAAACTTATGAAGCTCGATTTGATAAGAGTTAATATGCATAAAGTTTTTGTTGTTTTAATATTTACTGTACCCGCATTTCTTGTTTTCCTGTTCACGGATAATATTAACTGGTTTTACGGATTGACTCTATCTGCCGGAAATGCTTTCGGAGGCTGGTGGGGTGCAAAACTTTCGGTTAAGAAAGGTGAAAAATTAATCAAGGCAGTTCTAATCGTTGCTATTTTAATAATGTCTCTCGAACTATTAAATGTCTTTTAGGAAAAAAAATGAAACGTGATATTAATTATAAAATCAAGCTTAACAACGGAATTGAAATTCCTCAATTTGGACTAGGAGTTTATCTCACCAAACCTTCGGAATGTGTTGATGCTTGTTTATATTCTTTTGAAGCAGGATACAGACATATTGATACTGCGTCTATATATGGAAATGAAAGGCAAGTGGGTGAGGCGGTTAGTAGAAGCGGAATTCCAAGAGAAGAAATTTTTGTAACAACAAAATTATGGAATGATGATCACGCTTACGATAAAGCATTAAAAGCATTTGACAAAAGTCTAAATAATCTTGGTCTGGACTATATTGACCTTTACTTAATTCATTGGCCCGGAACAGATAAACGTAAAGAAGCATGGAAAGCTTTAGAAAATATTTATGAATCCGGAAAATGCAGAGCAATTGGAGTAAGCAACTATATGATTCATCACCTTGAAGAATTATTTACTTATGCCAATGTAATTCCTGTTATCAACCAGGTGGAGTTTAGTCCGTACAATTATCAAAAAGATTTGCTTGATGTTTGTAATAAAAATAAAATAATTCTTGAAGCATATTCCCCGCTTACAAGAATGCAAAAACTAGATGACACAAAGCTTACAACGATTGCAAAAAAATATTCTAAAACTGTAGCACAAGTTTTAATAAGATGGGCGATTGATCACGAAATAGTTGTTATTCCAAAATCCGTACATAAAGAACGAATAATAGAAAACGCTAATGTTTTTGATTTTGAATTAGACGCTGCCGATATGGAAATTCTAAATAATCTTGATGAAGGTTTTCGTGTTTCTTGGGATCCGACAAAAACGGATTGATATTTTCCTGACTTCCGCACTTTTTTGAAGGTACCCAAAAATCTTTAGAATTCAATTTAAAAATCAACTATATGTCTTGGAGTTGGGTGTCCCAGGGTTAAATTTGGGGTATGTTTGCACGACAAAAGAAAAATAAAAGTGGGGTTATCAGTATTCAAATCATCAGTAAAAACAGCGGTAAGTACAAAGTTATTAAAACCATTGGCAGTTCAAATGACAGAAAAAAGATAGACAAACTTTTTAAGCAGGCAAAACAAGAGATTGATAAAATCCAAGGGCAAGAACAATTCAACTTTGAAATAAATAAAGAAAAAGATTTGGTTGATACATTTTTCAATTCAATCGATGAAATTAAATTATCAGGACCAGAACTACTTTTGGGTAAATTGTTTGACCAAATTGGTTTTAACCACTACCGAACTTCTTACGTTCCAAGTCTTTCGGACGCTTATGAACAAAATAGTAATAAAATGATGCGAGCCCACCGGTCAAATAAAACATAAATACCCAAGTCCATTTCTTATCGGGTTGATTCGCCCAAGCGTGAAATAACATCTTCCAAGCCCACCAAGCGTGAACCGCTATCAGTGCGAATAAGATCCAATCAACATTATTCATTTTATACGCCTTTCTTTTGTTCTAATGTGCGACGCATTGATATTTGGGTTAGTTACATTAAAATATTGTTTTTTTAATTGCAGATAGCTAATACTTATCAGATAAGAACACTTTCAACTTATCTTGGTATTCATAAAACTGTCTTTATAAATTTTTGTTTTAATTGAAGACTTCAAAGATTCAATCCTAATATCATTTATCAGAAATTTTATTAAGGAACGTCTTATCGGTACAAGGAAGGATTCACTGCCTCCCCGGAAATGAAACACCATTATCGAAATGTAATGTATAATCTCAGCTGAAAATTAGGTTTAGGAGTGTAAATAAGCAATAAGAATTTGTAACAATCGTAGCGAAGTCTTATAAATTGAATAGCCACGACCTTTATAGGCTTTCAAAAATTAATAAACTGTCATTTCAAAGGAGTCCTCGACTGAGAAATCTTCTTAATTGTGTCATAAAGATTTCTCCCTCCTGCCTTTGCCGGCAGGCAGGTCGGTCGAAATGACAAACTCAATTTTAACACAACTCTTGAAGTCGTGGCTATTAAAAATTAATTCTGCGTTCGGGATTCGCAATGACGTCAGGATTTATTCTAATTAAGTTCTTTTGCTAAAAATTTTCCCGTTAAACTTTTTTTATTCTTAATAATCTGCTCGGGAGTTCCTTCAGCAATTATTTCTCCACCTGCTTCTCCCCCTCC
>JALHTS010000487.1 GCA_022865965.1 Ignavibacteriaceae bacterium | reverse complement strand
AACTTTATGTCCAACTTTTAAACCATCTGGTGCCAGTATGTATCTTTTCTCTCCATCAGCATAATGTAATAAAGCAATTCTACACGATCTGTTAGGATCATATTCAATAGAAAATACTTTTGCAGGAACGCCTTGTTTATTTCTTTTAAAGTCAATTATTCTGTAACGTCTTTTGTGTCCGCCGCCTCTAAACCTTGTAGTTGTTCTACCAAGATTATTTCTGCCACCGGATTTTTTAAGAGCAACTGTAAGTGATTTTTCCGGAGTAGATTTTGTAATTTCTTCAAATGAAGCATTTGATCTGAATCTTGTTCCAGGAGTTACAGGTTTTAATTTTCTTATTGCCATTTTAATATCCTATCGTGAATCTCTATACTTGCTCAAACAATTCTATTGTTTCGCCTTTTTTCAGAGTTATAATAGCCTTTTTGAATTTAGCAGTTCTGCCAACAAATCTACCACTCTTTCTGAACTGAGTTTTGGTTTTACCGTCGTAGTTAATAGTTCTTACATCAACAACGTGAATATCAAATTTTTCTTCAATGGCTTTTTTAATTTCAATTTTATTGGCTTTAGTATTAACAATAAAGCCGTACTTATTTCCGTGATCAGCGGTTAAGTTAGTCATCTTCTCAGTAATCAAAGGTCTGATTAATACCTGATGCATTTTAGTTTACCACCTCTCCGATTTTACTGAAAGTATCTTCAATTACTTTAAGAGCACTTTTCTGTAAAACCAACATTTGATTATTTAAAATATCATATGTAGATACTTTATTTGCTTCTAAGACTTTTACTTTAGGTAAATTTCTTCCTGATTTATAAATAACATCATTGAAATTAGAGGTTAACAGCAAAACTTTTTTACCGCCAATTTTCAAAGATTCAAGTATTTTATTAAAGTCTTTGGTTTTGTGTGTATCTAAAGAAAAATCTTCAACTACAATTAACTGTTGATCTTTAACTTTGTAGCTAAAAGCAGATTTTCTTGCAAGACGTTTTAATTTCTTTGGAATATCTTGTCTATAATCTCTTGGTCTTGGTCCAAAAATCGTTCCACCCCCGACCCAAAGCGGAGACCTTGTTGTACCGGCTCTTGCACCACCACGTCCTTTTTGTTTCCAAGGTTTTCTACCACCGCCTCTTACTTCAGCTCTTTCTTTCGACTTGTGAGTACCTTGTCTTTGATTAGCAAGATACGCTTTAACTGAAAGATAAATTGCGTGATCGTTGGGCTCAATAGCAAATATGCTATCAGCGAGCTCTACTTTTTCGCCTGAAGTTTTTCCATCTATTTTGTATACATCTAAAGTCATTTTTATTTACCGTTTACTTCTTAATCAATTCAACTATAGAATTAATAGCTCCGGGTGTTGCACCCTTAACCATAATTAAATTTTGATCCGGAATTATTTTAACTACTTTTAAATTCGAAACTGTTACATTTTCATTACCCATTCTACCGGCCATTTTCATTCCTTTAAATACTCTCGAAGGATAAGAACTTGAACCAATAGAGCCCGGTGCTCTTAACCTATCGCTCTGTCCGTGAGTTGTACCGCCAACACCACTGAACCCATGCCTTCTCATAACACCTTGAAAACCTTTTCCTTTGCTTTTTCCTCTAACCTTAATGAATTCACCTTCGGAAAAAAAATCGACTTTTATTTCATCGCCAATTTTATAATCTGAAATATTAAATTTTCTAAACTCTTTAATAACATTTTTAGGTGAAATATTATTTTTCTTAAAGTGTCCAAGAACAGGCTTAGTTATATTTTTTTCTTTCTTCTCTCCAAATCCTAATTGAAGAGCTTCATAACCATCTTTTTCTTTTGTTCTGATTGATATAACCTGACAAGGACCCGTTTGTATAACAGTAACAGGTATAATTTCTCCATCAGGATTAAATATACTAGTCATACCAATTTTTTTTCCTATTAAACCAGACATTTCAACTCCAGTATTCCTTAAAGCTTAATCTCAATATCAACACCCGCCGGTATATCTAATTTACTCAAAGAGTCGACGGTTTTGTTATTTGAATTATGAATATCAATTATTCTTTTATGTGCCCTTGTTTCAAACTGTTCACGAGATTTTTTATCAACGTGAGGAGAACGAAGAACAGTGTAAATAGTCCTTCTGGTCGGCAATGGAATTGGCCCTGAGACTACTGCACCTGTGCTTCTAACAGTTTTAATAATTTTTTCTGTTGATTTATCAATCAAAATATGATCGTATGATTTCAATTTTATTCTAATCTTCTGTCCGGGCACGGAACTTACTCCTTAGTTTTAATTTAGAAACGTAAAGGGAGCAACCACTCCCTTTACTTAAGTACACAATAGTAATTATTCAATAATTTTTGTTACTACACCAGCACCAACAGTTCTACCACCCTCACGGATAGCAAACCGCAGTCCATCTTCCATTGCTATTTCGGAGATAAGATCAACTTTTAATTTAACGTTATCACCCGGCATAACCATTTCGGTACCTTCAGGTAAAGTAGCAACCCCTGTTACGTCAGTAGTTCTGAAATAGAACTGCGGTCTGTAACCATTGAAGAATGGAGTATGACGTCCACCTTCTTCTTTAGAAAGAATGTAAACTTCACCTTCAAATTTCTTGTGAGGAGTAATTGAACCTGTTTTTGCAATTACCATTCCTCTTTCAATTTCATTTTTATCAACACCTCTTAACAATATACCTGCATTATCACCAGCTACCGCAGAGTCAAGCTCTTTTCTAAACATTTCTATACCGGTAACAACTGTTTTCTTGTGAAGCCCAAGTCCTATCAATTCAACTTCTTCCTGAATTTTAACTGTTCCTCTCTCAACTCTTCCTGTAGCAACTGTACCACGACCGGTAATTGAGAAAACGTCCTCAACCGGCATTAAGAAAGGCTTATCTGTACTTCTTTCCGGGATTGGAATATAGTTATCAACAGCATCCATAAGTTCCCAAATACAATCTAAACGAGGATCATCTATCGCAGCATCACTAGTACCAGCTTCTAAAGCCTGACTAGCTGAACCTTTAATAATTGGGATCTCAGCACCAGGAAATTCATATTTAGTCAACAAATCTCTCAACTCTTCTTCAACTAGCTCAACCAAGTCAGGATCATCTTTCATCATATCAACTTTATTTAAGAATACAACCATCTTTGGCACACCAACCTGTCTAGCTAAAAGAATATGCTCTCTTGTTTGAGGCATCGGACCATCAGCAGCGGCAACTACTAATATTGCACCATCCATCTGCGCTGCACCAGTAATCATGTTCTTCACGTAGTCAGCGTGACCGGGACAGTCAACGTGAGCGTAATGTCTGTTAGCTGTCGAATACTCCACGTGAGCTGTTGCAATGGTAATACCTCTTTCTCTTTCTTCAGGTGCGTTATCAATAGAATCAAAAGATCTAATTTGTGATAAGCCCTTCTTAGAGAGAGCCATAGTGATGGCAGCCGTTAAGGTAGTTTTGCCATGATCTACGTGACCGATAGTACCTACGTTAACGTGAGGTTTGCTCCTATCAAATTTTTCTTTTGCCATCGGAATCTCCTTTAATATTAATTATTCTTTTGTTTTTTATTCACTTATTTAAGTTGATTTTTTGCCAATTGTTTTTTCTGCAATTTCTTCTGCAATTGATTTTGGAACTTCATCATAATATTCAAACTGCATTGTATATATTGCTCTTCCTTGCGTCATTGATCTTAATATGGTTGAGTAACCAAACATTTCGGATAACGGTACTTTGGCTTTGATAACCTGAGCATCTTTTCTTGCAGTGAAACCTTCAATTTTGCCTCTGCGAGAATTTAAATCGCCCATTACGTCTCCCAAATAATCTTCAGGAGTAACAACTTCAACTGCCATTATGGGTTCAAGAAGAACAGGCTTTGCTTTTCTGGCACCAGCCTGAAATGCCATTGAACCGGCAACTTTGAATGATATTTCATCTGAATCTACATCGTGATATGAACCATCGTAAATCTTAGTTTTAATATCAACAACCGGAAATCCGGCAATGATACCATTTCTCATCGCTTCTTGAATACCTTGTGAAACAGCAGGGATATATTCTTTTGGTACAGAACCACCCACAATTCCATTTGTAAATTCATAACCTTTCCCGGGCTCATTAGGACTAAGCTCAATCCATACGTGACCAAATTTTCCTCGTCCACCTGATTGTTTAACAAACTTACCTTCAGCTTGAACTGTTTCCCTTATTGTTTCTCTGTAAGCGACCTGAGGTTTACCAACATTAGCTTCAACCTTGAATTCTCTTTTCATTCTTTCAACAAGAATTTCGAGATGAAGTTCTCCCATTCCGCTTATAAGTGTTTGACCTGTTTCCTGATCAACATTAACTCTAAATGTCGGGTCTTCATCAGAAAGTTTGACCAAAGAATCAGATAGTTTATCCTGATCAGCTTTGGTTTTTGGTTCAATAGCAATTTGAATAACAGGTTCAGGAAAAACTATTCTTTCCAAAACAACAGGATCTTTTTCATCACAGAGAGTATCACCAGTTCGGGTATATTTGAGTCCTACTGCAGCTGCTATATCACCAGCTCTAACTTCTTGAAGTTCAGAGCGAGAATTTGCATGCATCTGAAGTAATCTGCTAATTCTTTCCTTTTTACCACTAACCGAATTAAAAATGTATGATCCTGCTTTAAGTGTTCCTGAATAAACACGAAAATATGTTAGTTTACCGACATAAGGATCGTTCATCATCTTAAACGCTAAGGCAGTAAATTTTTCTTTTTCGTCAATCTTCCTTTTAACAACATCTTTTATTCCAATATGATGCGCCTCAATATCTTTAAAGTCTGCCGGAGAAGGTAATAAGTCAATCACCGAATCAAGCAACTTCTGAACTCCCTTATTTTTGAATGACGAACCGCAAATAACAGGAATAATTTTAGATTCGATAGTTGCTTTTCTTAAAACATTAATAATTTCATCAGAACTAATATGCTCGCCATTTAAATATTTCTCTAGAAGAGTATCATTAACATCAGAAACTGCTTCAAGCATTTCTGTTCTATACTTATTAGAAATCTCAATCAAATCTTGTGGAATATCTATCACATCGAAAGTCTGACCGAAAGTTTCATCGTGATACATTCTTGCTTTAAAGTCAATAAGATCTATGATGCCAGCAAACAAGTCACCTTCGCCAATAGGGAGTGTAACAGGTATAGCATTAGCACCCAGTCTCTCTCTCATCATCTGAACTGCGTTGTAAAAATCAGCTCCGGTTCTATCCATTTTATTAATGAAAGCAATTCTTGGTACACCGTATTTATCTGCCTGACGCCATACAGTTTCTGATTGAGGTTCTACTCCACCAACAGCACAGAATAGAGCAACAGCACCATCCAACACTCTTAACGATCTTTCAACTTCAGCTGTAAAATCAACGTGTCCTGGTGTATCAATAATATTTATCTGATGATCTTTCCAAAAACAAGTTGTGGCAGCACTGGTAATAGTAATGCCTCTTTCTTTTTCCTGCTCCATCCAATCCATCGTAGCAGCACCATCGTGAACTTCACCAATTCTGTGAAGTTTACCGGTATAAAACAGAATGCGTTCGGTAGTTGTAGTCTTACCGGCATCGATGTGCGCCATTATACCAATGTTTCGTACTTTGTCTATTTTAGTCTTAGCTGCCATCAAATTCAATAAATATTACCATTTAAAGTGAGCAAATGCTTTATTTGCTTCTGCCATTCTATGAGTATCTTCTTTCTTCTTTACTGAAGGACCTTCGCCATTAGAAGCTGCAATCAATTCATTAGCAAGTTTTTGAGACATTGATTTTTCACTTCTCGATCTTGAATAATTTTTAATCCATCTCATGGCCAGGGCAATTCTTCTTTCAGGACGAACCTCTGTAGGGACCTGATAAGTAGCTCCACCAACTCTTCTGCTTCTTACTTCAATTATTGGTTGAACATTAGAAATAGCTTTTTTAAAAACTTCGAGTCCGGGTTTTTTAGTTTTATCTTCAATGAGACTGAATGCTTCATAAACCATTTTT
>JALHTS010000486.1 GCA_022865965.1 Ignavibacteriaceae bacterium | reverse complement strand
TTACTTGATTTATGACTTTCTTCGCCTTCAAGCTTATCGTGTATTTCAAAAGTGCTTTTGCCGATGAGGAATAATCCGCCTGCAATCAGTATTATATCTCTCCCGCTAATTTCCTGACCTAAAACTGTAAAAAATGGAAGAGTTAATTTCATTATCCACACAATTGAAAACAGTAAAAGTATTCTTGATATCATCGCAAGAGCTAAACCTGTTAGTCTTGCTTTGTTTTGCTGTTCCTTTGGCAGTTTGCCGGAGAGAATTGAAATAAAAATTATATTATCAATACCGAGCACAATTTCCAACACGGTTAAAGTTAACAGCGCAATTAACGATTCAGAAAGCATAAACATTTCTCACACATTATTTGATTTTATTAAAAGATGTCTTATAATTTTAAATATATAGTCTGTATAGTTAACTATCTTTAGAAATTTTCCTGCCTATCAGTAAAAGAATAAATGCAATTAATAAACTTCCAGCCGAAACATAAATAAATTGTTTTGCTTCATTAAAAATTGGTCCGGATGTTTCACTGCTTCTTTGGAATAGAGAATTAACGGCTAGAGTTGCATTGTAAAAAAAATAAATAAATCCCGCTATTGAGAGAAAGTAAAAAATTTTTGAGAAGAATGATCTCATCATTCATACGCTTGTTATTTAATAATTTAATTTAGCATTTAAGCTTTAGACTTACAAACTCACTAATTTTTCACGTAAATTCTTTTTATTCTAAATGAGTCAGATCACTTCGTAAATGTCTAAATACACTAACTTTTTAGTAATTTTGGAACGATAATTTTTACGAATTCCGGAGTCAGTTTATGTCTAATGAAGTCAAACTTGGTGAGAAACCCGATTTAAAAAAAGATTTCCCTGTTCCTTTATTTAAAGAATGGAAACAGCAGGTTGAAAAAGATCTGAAAGGTGATTCGTTCGAGAAAAAACTTATTACAAAAACTTACGAAGGAATTGACCTTCAGCCACTCTACACATCAAATGATATAAAAGATCTTCCGCAAGTAAATAATTTTCCTGGATTTGATAACTTTCTTCGCGGAAGTAATGTTTCTGGTTATAATAATCGTTCATGGGAAATTGCTCAGGAGTATAGCCAGGCTCTTCCCGAAGATTTAAATAAAGCTATAAAATATGATCTCCAGCGTGGATTAAATTCCATAAATATTGTTTTGGATAATCCCACACAACTTGGCATTGATGCTGATCAATCTAGTGTTGGTGAAGTTGGTAAAGGTGGGCTTTCAATTTCCGGTGTAAGAAAAATGAATGTTCTTTTTAAGGATATTGATTTGACCAATCAACCAATTACTATCAACGGCGGATTTTCTGCTTTACCTATCACCCTTCTTTTTAATGCATACGCGAATGAAACAAGAACTGGTTTGATGAATATTAAAGGATCTATCACATCCGATCCTTATGAATATTTATTAAGCAACGGCAAACTTCCTATTTCCCTAAAACAGATATTTGATGAAATAAAATTATCAACCGAGC
>JALHTS010000485.1 GCA_022865965.1 Ignavibacteriaceae bacterium | reverse complement strand
TTAGCAGCCTGAAGATCTAATAAAGATTGTTGAATATCCAGCTTAATTTTTCTTTTAAGATCACTTAATTCTAATTCAGTATTCATTGCTCGTACTTCGGCAAACTGAACCTGATTACTTACACTGAAACCAGAAAAAATAGGAATACTTAAAGTAAGTCCTGCGCTATAACTTTTCATGTCAAATAAATTATCAAATGTATTTGCAGAGCTGCCGAAACCTGCACTACCTGTTAATCTTGGAAAGTGACCTGATCTGGCGATGGTTACTCCATCATACGAACTCTCTAAATCCAATTGTTTGCTCACATAATCTTTACGGGAATTAAGAGCTTGATCAACTAAATCTGATATTCTGCTGTAATCGGATTTAACATCAGATTTTATAAATTGTTTTTCGTCTGAAGTAAGATCTTTTGAAAATTCATAGATATCCAAAACATCAAGACCCAAATAATAAAGTAAATTACTTTTAGCAATTTCAAGATTGTTCTGAGTGCGAATAACATCTAATTCAGCGTTGCCAAGCTGAACCTGCTGCTGGTAAACATCTGCCAGAGTAACAGCGCCGAGCCGATTTCTCTCTTCTATTGTTTCAAGATTTTTCTGCTGCTGTTTAACATCTTCGTTTCTTACATTAAGTAATTGTTCGGTTTCCACAACAGAGTAATAGAGACTGATTGTGCGGAATACTATTTCCTGTTTTAACCTTTCTAAAAGTAATCTAGCTGATTCCAAATCGTTCTGACTTTGTGATAGATTTGCGAAACTAGAAAGACCATCAAATAATGTAATATCAGAACCAAGACCAACAGATACAGATCTTGACTCAGCAGATGGAAATCCTTCAATTTCTGTTCTACTCCAATTCCAGCTTCCGGTAGCTCCTAACGAGGGAAGAAAATTACCATAAGCAGCCAGAAGTGATGATTCGTAAGTTGCAACATTGTTTTCAACTTGCTGCAAGGATGTGTTTTTTTGCAAAGCAATCCTGATCGCATCATCAAGCAAAAGTCGCTCTTGTGCAAAAGATGAGAAAGAAAATATAACAGTAAGTAATAGTGTGAAAATGACACGCATTATTTTAATCTCCATTTTTTCTAAAACCTATTATTGATGAAAAATCCAATTTTTATTAGAAAACAATACTAAAATAGCTTTATTTGTAAAATAAATAAAAATTTAAGTATGAACGGTAAAATTATTACACATACGGCAATAATTTATCTAATTTAATGAAAATATTTATTATAATTACATTAACGTCAGAATATTATCAAATTTCAAATTGTATTTGGGGACACAAAAACGGAAAAAACTTATAAGTTGCATTTTTCTAGTTTTTTAGACTAACTTTAAATAAGATAAAAATTTTCTATGATTGGATTATAAATGAAAACTTCATTATACAAAACAGTTTTTTTATTAAGCGTATTTTTAATCTCGATAAGTTCTTCTCCAATTGAACTATATGCCCAGCAAATATTTAGCTCTAATGACGATATTGGCGGAAGTAGTTCAGGTACATTAAGTGTACAAGAGTCTGATAATTCCCTTTTGTATATTGTTGGTGGTTTAGTTATTGTTGGTGTTGTAGTCTACGCGGTATTAAAAAACAAAAAAGAGAAGGAGAAATCTGAGACGGATTCAATAACAATAGACAAAAAAATAAATAAATTCGGACTAGTTTTAAAGAATAATCAGTTAGATAGGGAAAAAAAACCACCTTTACCTGTTGATATTTATTTTGGGATGCAACATCAAAGTAATTATCTTAAAGAAAGAAAATATGTGATTGGATTACGATTAAACATATAAAAGAAAATTATTCATCATAGAAGGAACTGATCTTTAATTTTCATTAAATACTCATAAGCTTCTTCATAGTTGTTCCCAATCTTCCCGTCAAGAATTGCCTCTTCGATTGCCGTTTTTATCTCTCCAACTTTTCTTGATGGTTTAAGATTACATATCTGCATAATAGCTTCTCCCCTTACCGGAGATTGAAACTCTCTTAACTGATCTCTTTCTTTAACATCCCTTACTTTTTGCATCACTCTCTCATAGTTGCCAAGATACTTTTCAACTTTTTGTGGATTTTTGCTTGTAATGTCGGCACGACACAAAGTTATTAAGTCCTCCAAATCTTCGCCCGCATTTACAACAAATCTTCTAATTGCCGAGTCAGTTACTTCCTCATTAGCAAGTGCAATTGGTCTTAAGTGTAACCTAACAAGCTTTTGTACATACTCAAGTTGATGGAGCGGTAATTTCATACGATGAAATATTTTTTTCATCATTCTTGCACCGAGTTCCTCATGCCCGTGGAAAGTCCAGCCAATTTCCTCATTAAATTTTTTAGTTGGTGGTTTAGCAATGTCGTGCATTAAAGCCGCGAAACGAAGCCAGACATTTTCTGTATTATCTGATATGTTATCAATTACCTGACAAGTGTGAAAGAAAACATCTTTATGGTGATGATCCTGACGTTGTTCAACTCCTGCAAGATTTGCAATTTCAGGAAATATAACTTCCATAACTTCTGAAAAGAATAATAGTTTTAATCCGACTGAAGGCTTTGGCGAGGAAAGTATTTTGAAGAATTCGTCAGTTATTCTTTCCTGAGAAACAATCTTTAATCTTTCCTTCATTTGTTTGGCGGCACTCATAACTGATTCATCAACATCAAACTGAAGTTGACTCGCAAATCTGAATGCTCTTAAAATACGCAGAGGATCATCGTTAAATGTTATTAAAGGATCAAGCGGTGTGCGTATGATTTTATTTTTAATATCAGATAAGCCATTATAAATATCAATTAAATTTCCAAAATCGCCGGTGTTAAGTGAAATAGTAAGAGTATTTATTGTAAAATCTCTTCGCTTAATATCGTCCTCAAAAGTTCCATCTTCAATTACGGGTTTACGGCTTTGGCGATCGTATGATTCTTTTCTTGCTCCAACAAATTCAATTTCAAAATCATCATAGATGAAATGTGCAGTTCCAAAATTTCTAAATACAGTTACATTTTTTATTCCAAGTTCTTTTGCAGATAAAGAAGCAAAATCGGGACCATTGCCGACTACTAATAAATCAATTTCATTTATTTTTCTTTTTAAAATAAGATCTCTTACAAATCCTCCCACAACAAACAGCTGTTTTCCGGTTTTTTCAGCTACTTCTGAGAAAGTTCTGAGAAACTTTATTTGCTCTATTTCATTTTTAAAGTTCAAAGAGGTCATTTTTCTTTTGGAATTTCTTTACTTTTTTTATTCGTTCCTATCAAAATTGCAATCGGTTTAAGTGGTTCTATGTTACTGCAAAATATCTTAATAACAGATGCAATAGGAACAGCCAAAAACATACCTACTATGCCCCAAATCCACCCCCAGAAGAAAAGAGAAAAAAGTACGAAGACCGGACTGAGATCCATTTTTTCACCAAGATATTTTGGTTCAACAATATTTCCCATAACGAATTGAACGCCTACAAGAATAACAGATAAAGATATAGTTGTGAATCCCAATCCGTATTCCAGTAATGCAATGATTATTGGAAAGATTGTTGCAAGCAATGATCCTATATTCGGAATATAATTTAAAAGGAAGGCCAGGAAACCCCAGAACAAAGCAAAATCAACGTTGTAAAGAAGAAGAATAAATGTAAAGGCCGCG
>JALHTS010000060.1 GCA_022865965.1 Ignavibacteriaceae bacterium | reverse complement strand
CATAAATGCAAGATGTAGGGTCGGCTTTTTTTCTTTTATCGCATATCTTACTCCCAAACCAAGAAGTCCGAATATTGCAAACAAAATTACAATTTCTATTACGATATTATCCCCGCCAATTGCAACCATGAGCGCAGGAACGTATTTTACTACGCCGGGATAAATAGCGAACAAAGCAAGACCACCAATTATAAGCGGTACATAAAAAGAGTTCCTGGTAAAAAGCTTTTTCCAGAAAACAGCCATTATAACTGCGCTTAAACCGGCAAGAATAATTTTAAACTTGTTATCGAATTCTTGGTATTCTTCGGGCGAAGGTGGAGACAAAGATTTTTCTCCCGCCCACCATACCACGGCGACAAGAAGAATAATAGCAGCATGGGCCAAAAAGATATAAGCAGTTTTCTTTAACGCAGCCTCATCTTCAAGATATTTTCTGAACATAACAATCATTACAACGGGAACTATAGCAATAACACTCATAAGGTGCACGCCGGTTGATAAACCAATCAGGTAAGCAATCATCAACAAATATTTTTCACTGTCTTTTGCATCAGCACGTTCATTCCACCGCATAACAAGATAAACGACTGCGGCAAACAAAAATGTGCTAAAAGCATAAACCTCGGCTTCAACACCATTAAACCAAAAAGTATCACTAAAAGAAAAAGCAAGAGCACCAATGGCGGCAGAAGTATAAGTAGCTAAAGCTTCAAATAAATTTTCCGGCTTTTTTCCTTTGTAATTGTTGATAAGTTTAACAGCAACAAGGTAAAGAAGAAGAACGGAAAGCGCGCTTGAAATAACCGAAATAAGATTCATCCTGAATCCAATGTTCTCTCCAAGCGACAGTTGTGAAAATATATTTCCTAATAAAAGAAAGAACGGTGTTCCAGGCGGATGGGGAACCTGCAGATAATGCGCGGCTGCAATAAACTCACCGCAATCCCAGAAAGAAACAGAGGGTTGAACAGTTAGATAGAAGACTATAAGTGAAACGAAAAAAACAATTGCCGCAAATACTTTATGGGCTAATCTTAAATTCATAGTTACCTCAATAGTAAAACAAGGGTCAAAAATAGCTTAACGGGTTATTATCAAGCAATGTTAAAATGAATTATAACCTTGAAGGGAAATAGTCATTCGTCGCTTTTCTTGAAGAAATGATCATACTTAGACTTATCAATAGTTTGATGATATTTATCGTATAATTCTTTTAATCTGCTCATAGAAACCGAATCAAAATCCTCATCATCTTTTTGTCTTTTTACAAACATTTTATACTCTTCTAATTCCCTCACATCCATCTTGCTAATATATTTTTTTAAACAGTCGAGTAATTTTTGTTGATCGCGATAAGACATTTTTTACTCACATAAAAAGTTAATTTTAACAGCGTAAAATAATGATTCTCAATATAGTATTGAAATAGAATCTTTGTTTAGAAGCGGATTGTTTTTCTTCAAAATGGCAAGGAAACAAACTTAAAAAACTTATTCATTTTGCGATTTATAGAAGGACCCCCATTCATTTAGTCCCTCAATTATTGGCAATATTGTTTTGCCAAGATCTGTTAAAGAGTATTCAACTTTTGGCGGAACAACAGGATAAACTTTTCTTTTTATAATTCCGCTTTCTTCAAGTTCGCGAAGTTGCCGGGTAAGCATTTTGTGAGTTATTTTTTGAAGAGACTTTTTTAGTTCGCCATATCTGTTTGGATTATCTTTGAGTTGCCAGAGAATAGGTGTTTTCCACTTACCGCCAATAATATCTAAAGAAAACTCAACTGAATTATTAAAAGCACGATTGCTTAATGTGGTTTTTGACACGTTTTTCCAATACTTTCTTTAAAGATGGTATATAGACCAAATACTCATATACGTCTAAATGGTGTATAAAAATATATTCACACAAAAATTATTCAATAATTGATAAAAAACAAAATTGCAAAGTAAAACAGTTTAATTTTTTTTCAAGAAGTACAACCTCCAACACTTAACGTATGGCGCAATTCTCATCAAAGTTTCCATAAAAAACATAAGCCAAATGAAGAGATAGTGGCTGGGCACATGTAATGTTTGAGCTAAGATAATTTATTTATTCTTTGAAATATCCCTCTCGGTGCCATATGTAAAAATTTGTTTCATTATTATCGCATTGTCAACCATATCAAACTTTATCCTGAAGTAATCTATACCCTCAACTATAAAATAATTATCTGAAACTGGGATTAATTGTATAACCGGTCTTTCTTCATATTGATAATACAATTTACTGTCCTTGTAAATAATTTTAATCTTATCATAATTACCAACAAATTTTTTAATTATATTATTATCAACATTGTCATAACTGGCACCAAGTCCATCTAACGCCCATTGATACTTATCCAAAGCGGCCCTGTCATCGGTTATACTTATAAGCTTTTCTAAAGCCATTAAATGTGCTGTCTTTTTCGCATCTTTTGTTTCAACTTCAATATCAGGAGTTATCCCAACGCCCTCCCAAACTTCAGGATTACTTGAGTATATCATTTTCCAACTAGGAATTTGCAAAACAAAATTCTCGTTTAATGCAATATGATCGACAGGGTTTTCAGCGCCCTTAGTTTTTTTACCAACGATTGTGACATTTTTATTAAAGTACTTTAAATTAGAGATAAAAGCTTCAGCGGCAGAGGCTGTGACCGGCGATGTTAAAATATAAATTGGCATACCAGTTAGTTTTTGACCGGGAATATAATTTGGTACTATTGCAGAATAATAAGAGCTATCCAACGTGGATCTGCTTATTTTTAGGAGCAGTGGCTCATTCGTATCAATTAAGTAACCAAGTAAATAATTCACCATTTCATCCCAGCCACCACCATTTTGTCGCAGATCGATTATTAAAGCATTGCAATTTGAAAAATAATTCATAGAAAGATCCGCTATTTTTCCAGCGTATTTGGTTGCAAAGAATACGCTTAGGTTAAGATAGCCAACATTTCCATCGAGTATACATAGTTCCTTAAAGCCATAGTTATTCCAAACTTCTGTTTTTGCTTCTTCTCTAGTGAAGATTGAACCGTCAGAAACCGATTTTTCCAGCAATGCTTTTGCCAAATTAGGATTGTAAATAAGATCAAGATGCTTGTCGTTGCTAAAGCCTTCAAGATGATTCGTAACTTGGGTTGCAAATTCATTTGGTGAGTTATATTCATCATAGAATCCGTTTAAAATTTG
>JALHTS010000484.1 GCA_022865965.1 Ignavibacteriaceae bacterium | reverse complement strand
GTTTATAATGAAAATTCAAAAGCAGCTTATATAGAATCTGCAGAGATAGTTGGATTAAAAAAAGTACCCGGAAAGTTCAGGAATCCTTTAGAACTTAATACCAAAACCTTAGGTGAATTGCTTAGAAAAATTTCAATTGATGTACTAGATCATAAATTAAACATAGAGAAAATAATAATTGGAATAGGTGGAACAGCAACTGTCGATTTTGGATTGGGTGTTGCGTCCATTTTTGGTCTTAAATTATTTGATGAGAATAAAAATTTAGTCGATATAAAACCGGGTAATTATTATAAAGTAAAATATTTAGAAATCCCCGATATTCGACTCCCGTTTACTTTACAAGTAATTTCAGATGTGGATACTCCTCTTTTTGGAGAAGATAATTCGATACAGATGTATTCAGCCCAAAAAGGTGCTGATCAAAAAGATATTCAGTTGCTAGTTAATGGTTTTGATAATATTTATAAATACTTAATAAACAATAAGTTAATAGATTTCTCTAAACCAATAAATGGTGCTGGTGGAGGATTAGCTGCAGGATTAAATATCTTTTTTGAGGCTGAGATTATCTCTTCAACCGAATTCATAAATAGTCAAATTTTAAATGATATTGATCAAAATCAGATTGATGCCGTAATAACTGGTGAGGGAGCATTCGATGAACAAAGTCTGGAAAATAAGGGAGCACACATTATAATTCAAAAATTTAAGGAATTGAAAATTCCAATCTTCCTTGTCTGCGGAACCATGGACGAGTCTGTAATTCATAGATTACCTTCGAATGTTCATTTGATAGAATTAAGAAAATATTTTACTTCAGTCGAGGAATCAATAAAAAATTATGTCGTTGGACTGAAAAAAGCTGCTGTTGAGATAATTAATCACCTCAAAAACTAACTTTTATAGCTTCATCAAATTTTATTAAATTGCATTGAAATTGTTAATATGTTCCACAATATCATTTTGGAAAATTTAAATGACAGAATATCTTGATCTGGTCAGATTAGTTATGAATGAAGGGGTTCGAAAATCTACGAGGACCGGAGTTGACACAATTTCATATTTCGGCGCTTTTTATAAGGTTGATCTCTCACAAGGTTTTCCGCTTCTTACAACAAAAAAGATGGAGTGGAAATCTCTTCTTAACGAAGTGCTTTGGTATTTGTCAGGGGAAAACCACATTAGAAATTTGAGAGAACACACTAAAATTTGGGATGCCTGGGCAGATGGGAATGGTCGTTTGCAGACTGCTTATGGTCGCTTTTGGAGAAGATATCCTGTTCCCGAAAATAATGCCGTTATGGATGGCGAAGTGTATGTTAACGATAGTAGTCCTTTTGTAACGCGGGAAGAAAATGGAGCTTTAACATTTGACCAAATTGGATGGGTGATAAATGAGATAAAAACAAATCCCAATTCCAGAAGACTAGTAATTTCCGCCTGGCATCCGGCTAATGCTATTGTAAGCAAATTACCTCCTTGTCATTATACTTTTGCATTTAATGTAAGTAATGGAAAATTAAACTGTCATCTAACCCAGCGCTCAGGAGATATTGCACTTGGTATTCCTTTCAATCTTGCGGCTTATTCAATTCTCACTCAGATTATTGCACATGAAACAAATTTACAATTAGGTTTCTTTGCACATACAATTATTGACGCACATATTTATGTTGCCGAAAAGGGAAGAGAAATGGAAAAATTCGATCATCTTGAAGGATTAAAACTTCAGCTTAAAAGAAAACCTCTTCCACTACCGAAATTGGTGATTGCGAAAAAACCTATAAACGAACTCAAGTTTGAAGATTTTGAATTGACTGGATAT
>JALHTS010000059.1 GCA_022865965.1 Ignavibacteriaceae bacterium | reverse complement strand
GTCAGTTGCAACTAATATTTGTCCTGATTTAACGCCAAAATTGTGCGATCTTTCATCATACAAAGTTGTGATCCAACTTTCACCCCCATTAGTTGAAAAACTTACCCCATAAAATTCTTCAGGAGCTTCCGCTTTCCAGGACGATGCCCATAAAGAGTTTCCAACTGTACTATAACCAAGTGCAGTAATAAAATTTCCGCTAATTGGTTCATCCTGATTCTGGTGATTGAATTTTACCCAACTTGGAAATTGATCATTAGCATTTGTTGTTTTATTAATTCCGTTTGCCGTTCCAACGTATAATGTATTATCATCAGAAGATGTAACTGAAAAAACACGGTGATTTAAATTTCCCACAGAACAAAAATTTCCCGCAACAGGTGAAAGACAAAAATCTAAAGTATCTGAAGGAGAAATAGAATTTAAATTATCCGGAGGAAGCACTACACGCTGCCATGTTTGTCCTATATCAGTACTTTTTCTTAAACCGCCAGCAAAAGATGCAATCCAAATTGTACCGGGAGTGAATGCTATATCATAAGCCAGATTTTGAATTGCTACGGTAACCGGTAAAGCTCTTATAACATTGATTCCATATTGAACTACCGTATCGGTTTGCAAATCAAGCGGTTGTGGTATAGAAATCCATGTTGTTCCAAGATCCGAAGTGTATTTTAATCCGGTTCCCTGTGGCAAACTTTGTTCATTTTGTTCAACGGTCCGAGCTGTTGCAGCCCAAAAAATTCCGTTAGAGTAACCAATTGACGAAACATTATCTGTACCGAATTGCGGATTACCATAAAAGTTAGTCCAATTTTCACCACGGTCAGTTGATAGACTTATGCCACGACTTGTACCAATCCAAACAGTATCACCAATTGTAATTATATCTGTAATAGTGTTGCTTGTTGGATTTAGAGAATTTGATTTTGATAAAGATTTATTCTCTTCTCCAATCAGATAAGATTCCAAACGAATCTGTGAAAAAGATAAACTTGAAATTAGGAGAATTGAAAGTGTAAAATATATTTTTAATTTCATTGTACGAGGATATTATGTACGATTTTATTGCTTAGTAAGCCCCCTCGATCTCTTGCCTGGAATTCAAAACGCCAAGTTCCTTTTTTTACGTCTGAAGGAAAAGTTAATGTTACTGTGTAAGTTCCATCGTTTGCAACAAGGTCTCCGTTTCCTTGTGTATTACCATCATCAAACATTGGAAATTGAGATATACCCTGACTATTCACAATCTTTATACCATCGGGATTGTAAGCTTCATAGAAAACAGATACTAAATCATTTAATCCGTTTTCGTCTATTACACCTACAGAAAAAGTAATCGTCTGACCAGCATTGACCGATTGAGGCATTAATAGATTACTTATCACCGGGGCAACATTATCCTGCCCATTGTCATAAACAAAATTGCTTAGTGCTATATATTTAAGATCACCTGTAATAATTGTTGTGTAATAACGGATTGAATAATTCCCAATTGGATAAGTTGAACTCAAAGGAAATTTATTGGCATACTTATTATCATTTAACGAATCATCACCGAAATCAGGGTTGCCATTATCATAAAGTATAATTCGCGAGGAATTTAATCGGTTGTTATCTGATGAATAAATATCACAACTGACTTCACCAACAAGACTTGATTGAGTAAAATTAATTTTTATTGTAATCAATGAATCAATAGCATTAAATAAAACATTTCCTGAAGGTGAAACGCTAATAACCTGGTATTCATTAATGGAGGGATCAACAATCCCGGAATAATCTTTTTCACAGGAAATAAAGATCAGTGAAGATAAGAAAATAATAATAACTGCTTTTTTCATATTGAAATATTTAATTACATCCTAACTGCTGCAAGGTAAAAATAAAGGTTCATCTTATTACCCTATAAAATTAAGAACAATTGGTGCTGGAGAAAAACTTAAAATAAAAATTGCAAAGCTTATGTAACCAATCATCATCCTTTTTTTATCCAATGGAGTTGTTTCCATTACAGGCGGATGTTTCAATTTAATTACAAAGTATAAAATTAGTGCCCAAAATAACCAACCGGACCATCCAAAACCAACATTCATCTCAAGTGTTGCTTCAATAATGCCGGTAATTCCCAATACAAACAAAGCAATAAAACTAACAACGGAAAGGTTATAGTGTTTTCGATCTCCAAACATTGTGTATGAGATATGTCCGCCGTCTAACTGTCCGACAGGAATCATATTCATAGAAGTAACAAATAATCCAAACCATCCTGCAGTTAAGTAAGGATAATGATAAATCTCACTCATTGGTGGGAAGAAAATATCCTTGTTTATAAATATTTCCTTGAAAAAAATGAACAGCATGGAATCTCCGAATACTAAATGAAGACCGGTCTTTCCGTAGTCATCTGAAAAATAATCAGGATGAATGTTCAGTATATACTCGATTCCGGAAACGTTTAAGAATCCATATATAAGTAAAGCAACGCTTACCATAAACCCGGCAATCGGACCTGCCACACCTATATCGAACATTGCTTTCTTCGTATAGATCGGTGACTTAGTTTTTATAACTGCACCAAGTGTTCCAAAGTTTATAAATATTGGAATCGGTGGGAATGGGATATAAAACGGCAACGTAGATTTTACTTTATGAAACTTTGCAGCGAAATAATGACCAAATTCATGAAAAGTAATTATAAGCATTATACTTAGTGAGTATGGTAATCCTTTTTCAATTATTGTTGATAGTTCATAAGGACCGAGTCTTCCTGTCGTCCACTCAACTCCAGCTAAGGTAGTTGTGATAAAAGTTATAATAAATAACCCGATGTGGATTAAATAACTTTTAATCTTTTTATTTCTTATTTTTTTCGAAGTCGTTGTAAAAACGTAATTAACTTCAGACATTATAAATCCAGATTGAAGCCTATGTTTGTATAATTTTCACTAAGATCATAATATTCACCATGAACACTTTTACCAGATATATAAGTAAAATGAATACTAAATCCTTTTTTATTCCACTTACCGAATTTAACTCCAGCAGTAATAATATTATTGCCAGAGTATGTTTCAATTCCGTTTAATTTGAAATCATAAGCAACAAATGGAGTAAATAAATCGGTTGCTATTGGCAGTGCATAGTAATCAAAACCAACCTGATAAATACCTTTTTTAATATTCTCCGGAATTATGTGAAAGACATAAGTTAACCCGGCATAAAATCTAAAACTATTAATCCTGTAATAAGGAAATATTTCAACAAACTCTTTACTGAACACAAAAGGATTTCTACCATCCCGCCATTCTGATTCTTGTTCATCGTACTGTCCATCAACCAAATGAGCGCTGATATGGCTGAATCTGAATCTTAAACCTATTTCATTTTCACAAACTATTTTTTTATAACCTGCATTTAATCCAAATAAATAATCAATCGTTTCAACAGGAAACTTAAAGTTATTTGTACTTCTTAATCTTGTATATGTAAAAAGATCAACACCAAATGATATTGTAAAGTTCTGGTTAATTAAGTGAACAATATCCTTAGAAGTTCCAACATCCAAACGTATTTTGTTTTCATCTAATCCAAATACAAAACCGGCTTTTGGTTCAATAAAATTTGCAGTAAATGGCTGAATGTTAAGTTCAGATGGAAACCAATTCTTCGTTTGCTGAGAAAATGATATTGAAGAAATCAGTAATAATATCACGCTAATTTTACGCATTATTTTTCCGTAGAGTTTGAGATTTTCAGCTTACTAATTTTCTGTTTAATAAGCTTGTTATAACTGTATTTAATTTTTGATGTTAAGCTTGATATCGCGTAAAGATTTGTAGGAAAAGCAAATGATGGTTCGAAATAACAATTTACAGTGCACCCCTGACAGAAATCGAATTTCCCTTCCATCTGTTTGTAGTACTTAAATTTTTCTGAGTTACGAATATCTTTTATCGGTTGATCAATTGGAATTCTTTCATTTCCAAAATGATAGCAAGGAAGAATTATTTCATTCTTAGGAGAAATTACAATAACTCTAGTAACAGCTTTACAAGAAGTATTGTTAATATCATTTCCACCATCTCTTCTTAACTTCATAAAACCTTTGTTCAGATAAACATCCATTTTGCCGTCACAGTACTCATCAACATAATCGACTGCTTCGGGAGTTAATCCCGGATTTTCAAAGTAAGAAAAAACCGGATTTACCAATAACACCAGATCGTGCTTTTGCGCAATTTCATACATTCCCGGCAGCTTTTTATAAGTTTCATTTGTAACTGTAAAATGGATGTCAGGGAATTCACCTAAAGATTTTGCAATCTTAATACTTTCGAAAACACTTTTATAACAATCAACTTTTCTAATTCTGTTGTGTTCTTCTTCATCGGGTGAATCGAGAGAGAAATGCAGAAGATTAATTATACCTGCAAGCTTTTCAGCAAACTTGTGATAAAGCAATCCGTTTGTTGTTATACTTGTCTGCATATTAAAACTTTTTGCAAACTCTGCCATCAGATGGATTTCTTCATGAAGAAGAGGTTCACCTCCTGTAAGGTCTATAAACTTAACGCCCATCTCAGCTAACTGCTTAACATTAGATTTGAAATCTTCAAGTTTAGCATAGGGTGTATCTTTAAACACATTGTGATCACCAAAATGACAAAACTCACAATAAGCATTACATTTATAAGTGAGATAATAATTGCAGAGTAAAAGCATAAAACTAACGAGTACCCTAATAAAATTATTTTAATCATTCAACCGTTCAAAGTGCAAAATTATAGTACGGCTCATTCAACCTCCTCCTGATTGAATGATTGGATGAATGTTCCTTTAACATTAAGCTGAACTTAATCTCAATACTTCCTGCCTTTCCAGATTACTTTTTTGTTCGGCAGAACTATGAATGGTAAAGCAATAACGTAAATCAAATAATAAAGCTGATATTGAATGAAGTATTTAAGATTTTTAGTTATCTTCAATTGCCTGTGAACTGGCAGTAAAACAAAAAAATCAATTGCTATTTTGAAGACCGCTAAATATAGCCAGACAGGTGAGAAAAAGAAAGGAGTAAGCAATACAAACAGATTGCTTAAAAAACCAAACACCATTATTATGAAGCCGATAAATGGTACTCCCAGTCCACCCACTCCCCATCTCTTTTTCTGTCTAAGAAGACTCATCCAGGTTTTACAAGGCAAAGAAGTTATCAAAGCTTTTTCTTCTAACGGAAAAAGTATTTTATACTTATTAAGTTTTTTTATAGC
>JALHTS010000483.1 GCA_022865965.1 Ignavibacteriaceae bacterium | reverse complement strand
GCGCAACTTTGCAGTATTTTTTACAATATACTTGAAAAGTAAAAGTTGATCGGCAGCTTTTACAAGAGGAGTAAATTTCAGATCTATTTCGCACTGACCGCCGCTTGCAACTTCGTGATGCTGCGCTTCAACTTCAATTCCACAGTTTTCAAGATTTAAAACCATTTCATTTCTTAAATCCATTAATGCATCTGTTGGTGGAACAGGAAAATAACCTTCTTTGTATCTTGGCTTGTAACCAAGGTTTGGATTCTCTTCTCTTCCACTGTTCCATCTACCTTCAATCGAATCAACAATATAAAACGATCCGTTAGGCTGGGAGTCGAATCTCACATCATCAAAAACAAAAAACTCAGCTTCCGGTCCGAAATAAACAGTATCCGCTATTCCGGTTGAATTAAGATGAGCAACTGCTTTTTGTGCAATATTCCTCGGACAGCGGGAATATTTTTCTTTTGTAGCAGGTTCATAAACATCGCAAATTAAACTGACTGTAGGCGCTTCGATAAATGGATCAACGAACATGGTTTTTGCATCAGGAATGATAAGCATATCGCTTTCGTTAATTGCTTTCCAGCCGCGGATTGATGAACCGTCAAATCCGAATCCAATTTCAAAAGAACCAGCTTTGAACTGAGTAGCCGGGACAGTAAAGTGCTGCCACTGTCCGGGAAAGTCCATAAACTTTAAATCAACAAATTTTATTTTATTGTCCTTTATGAATTTAAGAACGCCTTCAACAGATGAGTTTTGTTTAGCCATTAAGTTTTTCCTATTATTTTGTTTATGCTTTATAACCTTCTATGTTGCTTGTCGTGTACGCAAGGTTAACCTAAAAGGTTTCAATTATATCCCAATCTCCGTAGTTTCTTTAATCGTTGATAAAACAAAAGTTGTTTTAGTTGCTGTAACTCCTGACCATGACTGGATTTCACTTAAAAGTTTTTCCAATGCTTCCGTGTTTTTAACAGTTGCTTTAAGCATATGAGAGCCTTCGCCGAGAATGGAATGACATTCAACTATCTCAGGAATCTTTTCAACTTTGGAAATTAAATTGTTATAATGTTTTGAGGAATCCATTATCACGACAATGTAAGCAATAATATCATACCCGAAAGCTTTCTTGTTAAGCTTCGTATAGTATCCGTCTATTATTCCTTTTTCTTCAAGCTTATTTAACCGCTCACTAACAGATGGAATAGAGAGTCCGACTTCCTCTGCAATTTTGTTACGCTTGGTTCTGCCAGCTTTTTGAAGAACATTCAGAATCTTAATATCTATGTCGTCAAGCATAATATGCCTTAATAAATTAAGTTAATTTAAGTTATTGGCGACAAATATAAGGTAACTGTAGAACAAAAAGCAAATGTTTTATGGATAATAAATTATGATTTTTTTTAATATTTAGTGTTTATACTGAATATGAAATACCATAAGGAGTATGTGCAGGACGAGATTTATTGCAATCTTTTCTGAAGTTTATTTAGAGATAATATAGAATGGCAATCTTGTTATAGAAGGCAGCAAATATTGTTGCTTCAGGTATGTGATGAAGTTTCCTCATCAATCTTTTTACGTACTTTATCTTTTTCTTTTCTGCGCTTGTATGCTTTAGAATCCTCTTGAACTTTTGGCGGTTTCTGTGGAAGCGGAATGCGTTTTTTCTTTTTCTTAATTGTTAGTTTTTCTTTTTTCATTTAATAAACCTCACCCAAAGAGGTTGTCTCAAAAGTCTATTCTTGTCAACCTGAACTCGTTTCAGGTTCTTAATTTTGCTTAGTGTCAAGGCAATAGATTCCGCATCAAGTGCGGAATGACAGTCT
>JALHTS010000482.1 GCA_022865965.1 Ignavibacteriaceae bacterium | reverse complement strand
TTCATCACCGGGTATAAGTTTAATGCAGGAAGGTTTATCATATATCGCAGCAGCACAGCTTCCTTGCCTGGTTGTAAATGTTGCTCGCGGTGGTCCCGGTTTGGGAACTATTCAGCATTCTCAGGGTGATTATTTTCAGGCTACAAAGGGAGGTGGTCATGGAGATTATCACCTTATTGTTTTAGCTCCTTCTTCCGTTCAGGAAATGGCAGATTTTGTGTTTGATGGATTTCGTTTGGCAGAAAAATATCGTAACCCCGCTTTGATTCTTACTGATGGTGCACTTGGACAGATGATGGAAAAAGTCATTCTTCCCGAAGAAGGTTCGCTTCCTAAAACTTCTACTCCCTGGGCAACTACAGGAAAACCAAAAGACAGAGCTCACAACGTTATTACTTCATTGTTCATTCAACCTGAAGAAATGGAAAGTGTTAACCTTCAGCTTCAGAAAAAATACGAAGCTATGCAATGTGAAGTTCGCTACGAAGAAATTCAAACCGAAGATGCAGAAGTAGTCTTGGTTGCTTATGGTCTTTCATCAAGAATATGCCAGAAAGTTGTGGATATTGGAAGAGAAAAAGGAATTAAGATTGGTTTGCTCAGACCAATAACCCTTTATCCTTATCCATATAAACGATTAAGGGAACTTGCAAATCAGGTTAATTTCATGCTAACAGTTGAGATGAGTGCAGGGCAGATGGTTGAAGATGTAAAATTAGCAGTTGAAGGAAAGGTTCCGGTTTACTTTAAAGGCAGAATGGGTGGAATGATTTCAACTCCTGAAGAAATACTTCACGAGGTTGAAGAAAATCAAAAAAAATTAAACGTACTCCATGCGTAGAAGAAAATGAAATGAACGAAAAATTATTTTTAGACTCAGAGGAAATAGAACTCGAACAGGTTTATTGTAAACCGAAGGCATTAACAGACCTTCCGTTTCACTACTGTCCCGGCTGTGGGCATAGCGTTGTTCACAGGGTTCTTATGGAAGTTGTTGATGAACTTGGCATTCAGGAAGATATTATCGGTGTAGCACCGGTTGGCTGTTCCGTATTTGCGTATAAATATATGAATATAGATATGCAGGAAGCTGCTCACGGAAGAGCAAGTGCGGTTGCAACAGGAATTAAAAGAGTTCTTCCCGATAAATATGTTTTCTCATATCAAGGTGATGGCGATCTTGCAGCAATTGGTACTGCGGAGACTATTCACACAGTAAACCGCGGTGAAAATATTTTAATGGTGTTTATCAATAACGGAATTTATGGAATGACCGGCGGGCAAATGGCTCCAACTTCTTTGCCAGGACAGGTAACATCAACAACTCCTTATGGAAGAGATGTTGCAATGATAGGTAACCCGATTAAAATTGCCGATCTGTTGGTTCTGCTTCCCGGTGCTTATTATGTATCCAGACATGTTGTGCACACTCCTAACGGTGTTAGAAAACTTAAAAAAGCTTTAATAAAATCTTTTGAATATCAGAAACAGAAAAAAGGAACTTGTTTTGTAGAAGTTGTTACAAACTGTCCTTCCGGTTGGAAGATGACACCGGTTGAAACAATAAAATATCTTGAGGAAAAAATGATTCCAATGTATCCTCTTGGCGATCTTAAAGTTCCACAAAAGTAATTCTGAGTTTTAAGATAAAGGAATTTATAAATGACAAAAGAACATGAAATGATTTTTGCCGGATTCGGCGGACAAGGCGTGCTTTCGTTAGGAAAGTTAATTGCTTATGCAGGTTTGATAGAAGGTAAGGAAGTAAGCTGGATGCCTTCATACGGACCCGAGATGAGAGGCGGAACTGCAAATTGTATAGTTATAGTTTCCGATTCAAGAATCAGTTCACCAATTGTTACAAAGTTCGATACGGCAGTTCTTCTTAATCAACCTTCTGTGGATAAGTTTGAAAAGGCTGTTAAACCGGGAGGCTTGCTTATCTATGAACAATCAACGGTAATTCATCCTCCAACAAGAACAGATATTGATATTTTATGTATTGCAGCAAATGAAGAAGCGGACAAACTCCAGGCGAAGCAGGTTGCAAATATGGTAATGGCGGGTGCTTTTCTTGAAAAGCGTCCGTTATTAAAGATTGAAACAATAATTGATGCTCTTAAAAAAGCATTACCTCCAAGAAGACATAATCTGATTCCTTTTAATGAAAAGGCATTAGTGCGTGGTAAAGAATTAGCTAAACTTGCTGAACCTGTCTGCCGATAGGCAGAAATGTTTCAGCATAAATCAGTAACTAATAAGTACTGAGGGAAACCATGACAGAAAAAGACGTAAATTGCGAGC
>JALHTS010000481.1 GCA_022865965.1 Ignavibacteriaceae bacterium | reverse complement strand
GTCGGTCCGTCTTCGCCAAGCCCTATGCTGTCGTGAGTAAACACAAAAATAATTTTAACTTTTGAAAGTGCAGCAAGACGAATAGTTGGTCTTAAGTAATCAGAGAAAACAAAGAATGTCCCACCGTAAGGAATAACTCCGCCATACATTGCCATTCCGTTCATTATGCTTCCCATGGCGTGTTCGCGAATTCCGAAATGAAAATTTCTTCCGGAATGATCCGAAGGCGAAAACGTTTTATACTTTTTAAGGAAAGTGTTGTTAGATGGTGCAAGATCAGCCGAACCGCCGATAAGTCCGGGAAGATAATCAGCAATAGCATTTAGCACTTTTTCTGATGCAGATCGAGTAGCAATTTTCTCGTCATAGTTTGTAAATAAAGGAAAATGATCTATCCACTCATCACTTAATTCATTATTCATCATTCTTAAAAACAAATTCGCATCCTTTGGATATTTTGTTTTATACTCATCAAATTTCCTCTGCCATATTTCTTCAGCTTCAATACCGCATTCTTTCACACCTTTAAAGTATGATTTAACTTCATCGGGCACATAAAAGGATTTATCTACTTCCCAGCCAAGATTTTTCTTTGTCAACTTGACTTCATCTTCGCCAAGCGGTGAGCCGTGTGCTGAAGCTGAGTCTTGCTTATTAGGACTTCCGTATCCAATATGAGTTTTTGTAATTATTAAAGTGGGTTTTGTTAACGTACTTTGTGCCGACTTAACTGCAGACATTATTTGATCAATATCATTAACATCATCAACATTTAGAACTTGCCAGTTATAAGCTTCAAACCTTTTCTTTGTATCATCTGAAAAAGCCAGTTCTGTTTTGCCGTCGATTGTAATTCCGTTATCATCATAAAAGAATATAATTTTCCCAAGCTTTAAATGCCCTGCTAATGAAGCGGCTTCGTGAGAAACACCTTCCATCAAATCGCCATCGCCGCAAATGCCATAGATGAAATGATCTAATAATTTCATATCATCTTTATTAAAAACAGAGGCTAGATATTCCTGTGCAATTGCCATTCCCACAGCATTAGCAAAACCCTGACCAAGTGGACCGGTTGTAGTCTCAACACCCGCAGTATGTCCAAACTCAGGATGTCCGGGTGTATTACTTTCCCATTGTCTGAAATTCTTTAAATCGTCAAGTGAAACATCATATCCGCATAAATGTAGGGTTGAATAAAGAAGCATACTGCCATGACCAGCGGAAAGGATAAATCTATCGCGATTAAACCATGTGGAATTAGCAGGATTATGGTTCATTACTTTTGTATATAATGTGTGGGCAATAGGGGCACAGCCCATCGGCATTCCGGGGTGACCGGAATTAGCTTTTTGAACCGCATCCATTGAAAGTGTGCGAATTGTATTGACTGAAAGTTTATCAAGTTCTTTTGGATTTAAAGACATCAGGATTGTTACTCTGCTTTCTGCAATTAAGTTTTAAATATTGAATTGATGTGTGTAAAATAAATAAAAGTACTGTAAAAACAGGTGAAACTTATAAATCAATATCCGCTTCTCTCGGGTGATTTCATACTCTTTAATCCACATTGTGTAACAAAGTCAGAATAATTAATTAAACTAATTCCTCTTTGATTGAATGCATCTGATTTTGCAGCAGATAGAAGTGCATTAAGTTCTGCTTCTCTGT
>JALHTS010000058.1 GCA_022865965.1 Ignavibacteriaceae bacterium | reverse complement strand
GTATCATCGAATCGTAAATTACATTTGCCGTTATATTTTTGTGCTAATCCGAAGTTCAGGCAAATAGATTTTGCATGACCAATATGAAGATAACCGTTTGGTTCAGGAGGGAATCTTGTGTGAACTCTTCCATTGTACTTATTAGTTTTAAGATCATCTTCGATAATTTCTTCAATGAAATTTTTTGTGACAGATTTATTTTCGTTGTTGGTTTCGCTAATGTTTTCGTTCATAAGATTTATTTTAATGTTTCAATTGCTTTGTTAATTCTTTTGATTGTTTCATCTTTTCCTATGATATGGAGGATATCATAAACACCCGGACCATTTCCCATTCCGGACACTGCTAATCTTAATGGATGAATTATTTTTCCAATTCCAATTTGTTTTAACTCCGTTAAAGATTTTAATCCGTGCTCATAATCTTCTTTAGTTGGATTATCCAGCTTAGAATATATTTCCGAAAGTGCTTTAAGAAGCTCTGCTGATTCTTGATTCCATCTTTTCTTAACAATTTCTTCCTCATACGAATCTGGAGCTTCAAAAAAGTAAGGAGCATTTGTAATAAATTCTTTTACGAAGGAAACTCTTTCCTTCATTGTTTCAATTACGGTCAGCAAGTAATCATCAGAAAAAATTAGAGTTTCGTAATCAGAATTCTGAATTTCTGCTTTCAACATCTGCAGAATTTCGCTATTAGTTTTCTTGCGGAGATGTTCTGCATTTAACCAATTTAATTTTTGAAGATCGAATACAGCACCGGCTTTATTAACTCGTTCAAGAGAAAATTTTTCAACAAGTTCATCTAAATAATAAAATTCTTTATCATCACCTGCATTCCATCCGAGTAAAGCAATAAAATTAATTAAAGCTTCTTTCAAATAACCTTTTGATTGATAGTCCTCAACTGCAACATCGCCTTGTCTTTTACTTAGCTTTGATCTATCGGGATTTAATAAAAGCGGCAGGTGAGCAAAAACCGGTTTTTCCCATTTTAAAAAATCATAAAGAAGAATATGTTTTGGAGTTGATGATAACCATTCTTCACCACGGATAACGTGAGTTATTTTCATTAAATGATCATCAACTACGTTTGCCAGATGATAAGTAGGGAAGCCATCGCTCTTAATTAAAACCTGGTCGTCAATATTGGAAGTATCAAATTCAACACTTTCTCTAATCACATCATCAAACACTACTTTTTGATTTGAAGGTACATTCAATCTTATTACATGCGGAATGCCTGATTCAAATTTTCCTTTTATTTCATCCTTTGTATGATTGAGACAATGTTTATCATACTTTGCCTGAGGAAGTTTTTGCCTCTGTTGTTCTTCACGAAGTTCTTGCAATCTTTCTGGAGTGCAAAAACAATAATATGCTTTGCCATTTTCCAATAAATCATTTGCATATTTTTTATAGATATCCAAACGTTGTGACTGCATATAAGGTCCGAATTCTCCTTTAACATCAGGACCTTCATCATACTTTAAACCAATCCAATTCAAAACGCTGATTAAATTTTCAACAGCACCTTCTACGTAACGGTTTCTGTCAGTATCTTCAATGCGAATAATAAATTTTCCGTTATGGTGTTTTGCAAAAAGATAATTATATAACGCCGTTCTTAATCCACCTATATGAAGATGACCGGTTGGACTTGGTGCAAATCTTACACGTACTGTTTCGCTTATCATTTGTCTAATTAATAACTATGAAAAATAATGATTACAAAATTAGTCAGCCTTGATGACTAAGAAAAGTTAGACCGAATGGCAGGATAAAAATATTTCAGTTATCAGCTACTGACTTTACTTTCAGTATAGTATTTTACTTTTTGAATAAACTCCTGACTGTCAATTGGTTTTGGTATGTAGTCGGTTGCTCCTGCTTCAAGACATTTTTCCCTGTCGCCCTTCATAGCAAAAGCTGTTAAAGCTATTATCGGCGTGTCCTTGTACTCAGGTATCTCTCTAAATTTTTGAGTTGCTTCAAATCCGTTCATAACAGGCATTTGCATATCCATAAGTATAAGATTGTACTGCTGATGTTGAACTGCCTCAACAGCTTCAACGCCGTTTTCAACAACCACAATTGAATCGAAATTATTTTTCTTTAAAAGTCTAGTTACAATAATTTGAGAATGTTTGTAATCTTCAACAAGAAGTATTTTGACGCTATCGACCTTTTCTTTTATTTCTTCGGGTGTAGAAGGCTCATCATATCTGTTGATCATTGCATTAATTGTTTCTGCAAGATCTTCAATATTAGAACTGCTTTTAAGCAGCAATTCTTCGAACAACCCATCAATCTTCTTTAGATCATCCTGATAATTTTCTTTACCTGTATAGATAATGATAGGAAGCCTGGAAAAATTTTTATTTGACTTAATCAGCTTTATAAGATCGAAACCATTTATTTCCGGCATATCCAGATCTATAATTGCAAGATCGAGACTCATATTCTCAATCATACTAATCACTTTGGATGAATGAGATTCTGCAATAGCATTAAAACCTGATTGTTCAACAGCTTCTTTCATCAAATTAAGAGTGGGAACGTCATCATCAACAATAAGTATGTTGGAGTCTTTTTTAAGCCTGTAGCTCATTAATATTTCAACTAAGTACTTATAGTTAATTGGTTTTACAAAATATTCAACTGCACCCATCAGAAAAGCTTTTTGCTGTTCTGTTTCAACCGAACAAACAATAATCGGAGTATTTTTTGTTTTGGGATGTTCTCTTATTTGTTTAAGAAGTTCAAATCCGTTTGTATCAGGAAGAACTATATCCATCAATACAGCAAGGAAAGATTCATTCTCGACTGATTTAAGTGCTTGTTGAGCAGAATTAACAATTAGTGGTTCATATCCCCATTTAGTTAAATAATTACTCAAAAGTTTTGATGTAGCATAGTCATCTTCAACAACTAAAACTTTATTCTTTTTCTCTGATGGTTTTGGTAGCGAACTTAGCTGTGATTCGATTGAGCTGCTGATATCGGCTGCAATTGAGAATGTATAAGTCGTTCCTTTACCGATTGCACTTGAAACCGAGATATCTCCTTCAAGCACTTCAATATATTTTTTTGAAAGAGTTAAACCTAATCCTGTCGTGTTACCGATTTTGGAATTAAATAGTTCATTTAGTGCAAAAGGTTGAAAGATTTCTGTAACTTTCTTAGCCGGAAGACCACTACTTGTGTCAGTAATTCTGAAACTTAGCTTACCTTTTCCTGAAGCAAAAATCGAGATGCTTATTTTTCCTTTTTCTGTGATTCTTACAGAATTTGTAATAATGTTAATTATTGTGTACCTGAGTTTTTGCGTGTCAATGTTCAAATGTTCAGGAAGTGCTTTGTCAATGTCAATCATGAATTCGATTTTCTTAGAATCAATCTTATCAGAAAAGAGAGTAACAACTTCATTTATAAAGTCTTTTAACTTTACATTTGTTCTTGTCGTTTTATTTAAACCGTTTTCAAATTTTGCAAGATCAATTATATCGTTTATAATTGATAAAAGTACAAACGCATTTTCCTTTAGTGTGTTAACATACTCACTTTGTGAAGGTGATAAATTTTCTTCATTTAGAAGCGAAGCAAAACCCATTATGCTATTCGAGGGAGTTCGTAGTTCCTGAGCTATTGATGAAATAATGTTACTTACAGAATTTCCCGATATAATACGGTTTCCGCTCCATATTTTTAATAAATTTTTAACACTAGAATTAACTGTAGAGAGATTATCCAATTCACCTTGTGTAAATTTGCTTTTTTTCGAAATCTTGAAAATAATTTTTTCAGTTGGAGAAAGAAGAATGTGTGAACAAGCTTCATTATGCACAATATCAGTAATTGAAATTTTACAATTGGATTGTGAAATAAACTCATCAGAACCGGGTTCATTTTTTAGATGTTTGCAATTTTTACATTCGAGTACCGAGTATCTTGTAAGATATTTTTTTGTTAAAGAGGATTTCCCCAACACTTCAAAAGATTGTGAAGAAGTTATTCTAAATAGAACAGCAACTTCTAATTCAAATTCAGCAGTTACAAAATCACACAACTGAGAAGGAAATTCATCTGAATAAATTACTGCTGATTGAATAAGTTTGTTGTATTTAGTAACAAAATCTATTTTGGCACTTTGCATATTAAGTTAAATTATTTTATTAGTGTGTTAGAAAATACTATTTAAAATGTAAATATAAATTTAACAACTGCAAAATATAAAAAATTCAGTTGTTTTTCATACTTTTTGCACTTTATATTTATAATGTTATGAAGGGGATTGGCAAGGCAATGGAATTGTTAAGTGTTTATATGGTCCTGGTTTTCTTTACTGCTCAATTTGCTTCTTATTTCAATAGGACAAATATTGGACTCATAATTGCTGTTAAAGGTGCTGGCTTATTAAAGCTCTGATTTGGACGATATTCCTTATTCGAAATTCACTATTCTCCATTTTTCCTGACTCTGACTATCTAAAATCATTTAGGCTAATAATAGCGCATAATATTTATTCATTTATTTTATAGGGACTTGATAAAACGTTTCACTTCACTTAGATTTCGCACAAATAAATCCGAATCCGCTTTTGAAATTTCGAACAGTTTATCTTTTAACGAATATATTTTGCTTCTTCGTACTAAATACGATGTTTGCTCAGCAAAACTATAACACAACAGTTGTTTCCGACACACTCACAATAAACTTTGAAAATAAATATTTCCTTTTTGCTGTAAACATAGTTCCTAATTCAGAAAGCATAGTACTTCGCGGAAACATTCTGAGAAAAGAAGATTATTTAATTTCCTATTCTACTGCATCTTTTCAATTATCTGAATCTTTACCTTACTCTATTTTTGATACTTTAATTGTTACTTATCAAACCATAAGACTCGGACTTAAAAAAGAATATAAACGAAGAAGTCTTGTAGTTAAATACAATGAACAATTTGGTGATACCGTCAGGATACTTCAATCTGAAAGAGGAGGGTTTACTTCTGAATCAATATTTGGTTCTGGAATTCAGAAGAGCGGAACTATTGTTCGTGGTTTTACTGTGGGAACTACGAAAGATTTTTCGCTGAATAGTGGATTACGTTTGCAGTTGTCAGGAAGACTTTCAGATGATATTGAAATTGTTGCCGCACTGACTGATGAAAATACACCTATCCAACCTGAAGGAAATACTGAAAGATTGGAAGAACTTGATAAAGTTTTTATTCAGGTAAAGCATCCGAATGCAGTAGGTACTTTTGGGGATTATCAACTTAGAAAAAGATTCGGTGAGTTTGGTGTTATTGATAGAAAACTGCAAGGACTGATGGGTGAATTTTTTGTATCTGATTATTCCGGTTACATTGCAATTGCAAGTTCACGCGGAAAATTCAATTCAAATTCATTTAACGGAATTGATGGTGTTCAGGGACCATACCGTTTAAGTGGAACAAATAATGAAAGAAATATTACAATTATTGCAGGTACAGAAAAAGTTTTTCTTGACGGCATTGAAATGAAACGAGGCGAGAATAATGATTATGTTATCGAATACTCTGATGCAACAATTATATTTACTCCAAACCGACTTATCACTTCAGCTTCAAGAATAAATATAGATTTTGAATATACAGACAGAAGATATTCCCGAAATTTTCTCGGTGCAGGAACAGGTGGAAAATTTTTTAATGATAAACTTGATATAAAGTTTCAGTATTTGCGTGAAGGTGACGATCAGGATGCACCAATTGATATTACTTTATCAGATCAGGATAAAGAAATACTTTCGCTCGCTGGAGATGATCGAAATAAAGCTGCCAAATCCGGTGTAACATTAGCGGAGCCGGATTCACTTGGAATTCTAAAAGGTGTTTACGCAAAAGTTGATACAGTTATAAATGATAATCCTTATGCATACTACGTTTATGCTCCGGGTGAACCTAATTCAATTTATAATGTTAGTTTCAGTTATGTTGGTGAAGGTACAGGTGATTATATACGTGAAAGTCTTGGTAATTATAAATTCATTGGAATTGGTCGGGGTGGTTATTTGCCAATCATTTATTTACCAGCACCGCAGTTAAAACAAATAGGAAATTTTGTTGTTGACATAAATCCTTTCAAAGATTTAACAATTAGTCTTGAGTACGCTGGAAGCTTATGGGATAAAAACAGATTCTCAAGTTTGGATGATAATGATAACTATGGTTATTCAAGAAATATTTCACTTAAACTTGATCCTACAGAAGTTAAGATAGGATCACTAAACTTAGGTAAAGCAGGATTGAATTTTCGTGATAGATTCATTCAGGATAAATTCACTTCAGCCGGCAGATTTAATGAAGTTGAATTCAACAGAAATTATAACACAATTCAATCTCAGGAAAGCGAAGATGAACTTCTGAGAGAAATCGGATTAACATTAATTCCAAATGACAATTTAAAACTTAATAGCACAGCAGGCTTTCTCAAAAAAGGAGAAAACTTCTCGTCCGACAGATTTAACAACATTCTTACTTTTTCCGATAATAAATCCTTTGGATTGAATTATAATCTTGATTATGTAAAATCAAAAAATGTTTTATTGTCAAGCAGTTGGTATAGACACAGAACAAATGCTTATTACGTGATTTCTATTTTCAAACCCTCTTTTGAATTTCTTGCTGAAGATAAAACAGATAAACGCAGAGAAACAGACTCGTTGATTTCAGGGAGTTTGAAATATTTTGAATACATTCCTTCAATCCAGCTTGTTGATGTAAACGGTTTTAACTTCGTTGCAAAGTACTCCATTCGTGATGAATATCTTCCAGTTGACGGCGTTATGTTGAATGAATCGGTTGCAAACACTCACTCTTATGAAGCTTCATATTCCGGAATTAAGGAAGTGAATACATCACTTAACTTTACATTCAGAAATAAAAAGTATTCTGATACTTTCAAAGAAAAAGGATTTCTTAACAGTGAAACAATTTTAGTCAGATCGCAATCAAAGTTCAGATTGTGGGAAAGAATTTTGAATGGTGATTTGTTTTATGAAGTATCAACACAACGATCGGCAAAGCTTCAAAAAGTTTTTGTAAGAGTTGAACAGGGAACAGGTAATTTCAAATATCTTGGTGATCTTAACAATAATGGCATTGCAGATGAGAATGAATTTGAACCCACAATTTATGATGGTGATTTTATTCAGGTTACAATTCCAACTGATGAGTTATTTCCTGTAATTGATTTGAAAGTAAGTACAAGGTGGAAAATTAATTTTGCCAATCTTTTTGAAAAGAATACTTTTGCAGGAAAAATCCTTAGTCCTGTATCTACGGAAACTTTTTGGAGAGTTGAAGAGAACAGCAGAGAAACTGATTATGCAAAAATTTATTTACTTAACTTCAATTACTTTTTGAATGAATCCACTACAATTCGCGGATCGAACTATTTACAACAGGATTTTTTCTTGTTTGAAAATGATCAGGATCTGTCTTTCCGATTCAGGTTTGCGCAACGCAACAGCCTAAATGAATTTTACGACGGCTATGAAAAAGGATACAATCGCGAAAGAAGCTTAAGAATAAAATTTAAATTGATAAAAGAAATAAGCAATCAAACAGATATTATTAATGAATCTGATAACGTGAGTGCAAATGAAAGCTCGAACAGAAGAAGAAAGGTTACTAATAATAATATTACATCTGATTTTTCGTACAGACCTGTTAGAAGCATTGAAGTTGGATTCAGAATAAAAGTCGGTAGAAGCGAGGATACTTTTCCGATAAGTCCAACGGTTATAGATTTGAATTCTCAAATGCTAAGGTTTAACTTATCATTCCTTGGCACAGGAAGATTACGAATTGAGCTTGAACGTAATGAATTGATTGCCAATACAACACAGAATCTTATTCCATTTGAACTCACAGGTGGAAATCAAATTGGAAAGAATTATTATTGGAGAGTTAATTTTGATTATAGGTTATCAGCAAATCTTCAAACAACTCTAAGCTATGACGGCAGGCTTCAAGGAGCAGGAAGAGTAGTGCATACTGCAAGAGCTGAAGCAAGAGCGTATTTTTAAATTAGGAATAAATTTGTTTGAATATCGAATGACGAAGATTTATTTTGACTTCATTATTCCTTGTTCGATATTCATTATTTTAGATGAAATTACAAATATTTACAATTGTAACTAACTCCGCAGGAGTTCAACAATACACAATAAATAATAATTACAATTATGAACATAATCTCAAACCTAATCGAAGCACACATTTTTCGAGAAATGAATGGACAGATAGAATTTCTTCTTCTAAAGAGATCACCAACTCAGTATTATCCAAATTTATGGCAAATGATTTCAGGTAAAATCAAACCAAATGAAAAAGCCTTCGAGTGTGCTTTAAGGGAAATTAAAGAAGAAACAGGATTAACTCCGTTAAATTTGTGGGTTGTTCCAAATGTCAATTCATTTTATACAGCAGAGAATGACAGCATAACGTCTGTTCCGGTTTTTGCAACAAAAGTAAATTATAATAGTGAAATTAATCTTAGCAATGAACATGTAGAATATAAATGGTTATCATCAGAAGAAGCTAAACAGCATTTGGCCTGGGTTGGTCAAAAAAAATCTGTTGATGTTATTGTCGATTATTTTTTCAACAAAAATATTTTTTTGAATTTATTGGAAATAAATATGTAGGTAAAGAGTTCGTTCCCTACAAATTTATTGTGCTTATATCAAATAAATATCTATTTTTGCACCAGTCATTAAACAAACAAATCTCAGGAGAATATTTTGGGTCTCTTAGTCGTAGGATCTTTGGCATTGGATACAGTATCAACACCATTTGATAAAGTCGAAGATGCACTTGGAGGATCAGCCACTTACATTTCGCTTGCAGCAAGCTATTTTACCGGACCAGTTAATTTAGTTGGAATTGTAGGAAGTGATTTCCCCAAGAATTATATAAAGATGCTTGAAGAACACAATATTGATCTTGAGGGATTAAAGATTGTTGAAGGCGGAAAAACTTTTCGTTGGGCAGGCAAATATCACTATGATCTTAACGTCCGGGATACTCTTTCAACAGATCTTAATGTATTTGAAAAATTTGATCCGATCATTCCGGAGAGCGCACGAAAATCAAAATACATTTGTCTCGGAAATATTGATCCTGTTCTTCAGAGTAAAGTTTTGGATCAGATGGATGATCCGCAATTTGTAGTTTGTGACACTATGAATTACTGGATTGAAGGAAAGAAAAAAGAATTGATGGAACTTCTTCCCAGAGTTTCTGTCCTTATAATTAACGATTCCGAAGCACGTTTGCTTGCACACGAACCAAATCTAATTAAAGCATCAAGAAAGATTCGGGATTTTGGACCTGAAATTCTGATAATTAAAAAAGGTGAACATGGCGCCTTGTTATTTACAGAAGATATAATTTTCTCTGCGCCTGCATATCCTATGGAAATGATTAACGATCCAACCGGTGCAGGTGATTCTTTTGCAGGAGGATTTATTGGTCATCTTTATAGTAACAGAGATTTATCTCCCAATTGTCTTAAGGCAGCAGTTATTTATGGAAGTACTATGGCTTCCTTCTGCGTAGAAAGATTCAGTACAAAAGGTTTAGAAGAACTTTCCTTATTCAGAATAAAGGACAGGTTCAGAGAATTCATGAATTTATCCAGATTTGATGAAAGCTAACAGTTACTACAATCTGAAATTTGAATCAGGCAAACTGATTTATATCGATCAAACAGTCCTTCCTCTTCAGGAAAATTATATTTCAACTGATAGTTATGTAAGGATTGCCGAAGGCATTGAACGTCTTGAATTGCGTGGCGCTCCACTTATTGGCATTGCAGCAGCCTATGCACTTGCTTTATCATTGAAAAACTCCCAAGATTTTAAAAATGATTTTGAACAGGCTTATAAAAGATTAGTATCAACTCGTCCGACTGCTGTAAATCTTTTTTATGCACTCGAAAGAATAAAAAGTAAATTTGAACTAATTCAGGATCTAAATAATTCCTTTGAAATTTTACTAGCAGAAGCAAAGTTAATTCATAAACAAGAAGATGAATACTCAGATAGAATTGCACATAACGGATTAAGAATATTCCAAAAAAAATCTAATGTGCTTACTCATTGTAACACGGGTGCATTAGCGGCAGGCGGTTTCGGAACCGCATTTGCAATTATCAAGCACGCTTTTGATAATAATTTAATTTCTCACGTCTTTGCTGATGAAACAAGGCCTTTATTACAAGGGTTAAGACTCACTTCTTTTGAACTTGATAAAAATGAAATTCCATTCTCAATAAACACAGATTCTTCTGCGGCAGTATTAATGCAGCAGGGCAAAGTTGATCTTGTTATTACCGGTGCTGACAGGATAGCGTTGAATGGCGATTCTGCAAATAAAATTGGTACATATAATTTAGCTATACTTTGTAATTATCATAACATTCCTTTTTACATTGCAGCTCCTTCAACAACCATAGACAGAAATATTGCGAACGGTTCTGAAATCCAAATTGAATACAGAAGCGGAAAAGAACTGACTGAAGTAAAAGGAATAAAAGTTGCTCCTGAGCATTATTCAACATTTACACCGGCATTTGATGTTACTCCATCTCACCTGATTACGGGAATTATAACTGAAGAAGATTTATTTCTTTTCCCATATAATTTTATAAGATGAGCGAAATAATAAAGACAGAAGCCGTCGTTTTGAGTAAGCTCAATTACGGCGATACAAGTTTGATAATTTCCGTTTTCACGGAATTGTATGGTAAGATATCTGTGATAATAAAAGGGGGAAGAAATCCTAAATCAAAAATGGGAATGATTGCCGATCCGCTAAATCATGTTCAGATTGTCGTTTATAAAAAAGACACTCGCGATTTACAATTACTTTCCAGTATAGATACAATTTCACATTACCCAAGAATTAAAGAAGACCTTGATAAAACTCAATATTCATTAGCAATTATTGAACTGATAAAAAAACTAACTGTTGAAAATGAAGTTAATAAAAAATTATTCAAGGGATTGGTAAGAATTCTATCACTTATCGATTCCGATAATGAACATCCTTCAATTTTATTCGGAAGATTTTATCTTTTCTTTTTATCTGAACTGGGATATGCGCTTCAAACATCTGAATGCGGCATTTGTAAAAAAGAAATTGGTAAAAATAGTGGTGGTTTTAATTTCGATACAGGTTTTGTCTGTGTTAATTGTTTTGAATCGCATCCAGGATTGAATTTTGCCTCTGCGGAACTTTTGAATTACTTTTTTTGTCTAAACAACAAAATTTCAGTTCAAAATATTTCGCTTGTTTTACTTAAACAAGCTAATATATTTTTGGATAGATATACAAAACATCATATTCCGGGTTTTAACGGAATTCAGTCATTAAATATTTTCAACAATTTTAAGTAGGTGACTATCGGCTAATCTGCTACTATTTGATAACCTTAAATGTGAAAAAACTCAGGAGAATAAAATGTTGAATGAAATGAAATCCCGCCAAACGGGAAAGTTAAAAGGAATAATTGGAGC
>JALHTS010000480.1 GCA_022865965.1 Ignavibacteriaceae bacterium | reverse complement strand
TTTATTCATCGTATTTATAACAATATCACCCTTTCAGGGTTTGTTCAATTATATAACTAAAATTATGCTATAGCAATATCAGCCCTTCGGGCTTTTGATTTATAAATGTTTCCAAACTTTAGCTCCAATAAAAAATCAAATCAATAAAATTTAACCACGAAGTGGTGTGATAATTATAGCAAGCAAATTATAAAATAAATTAAACCCTGAAGGGGTGGCATTAATATTCAATCCATTCAAATAAATATTTTTCATTGTATTCAATCTCAAATTTTTTCAGCAATTCAAAATATTCCTCTTTGAATGTTCTTCTACGATGATGTTTTTCTTGATTTAGAATATAATCATAAACTTTTGAGATGTGTGAATGTGAATAAGAAAAAGCACCATAACCTTCCTGCCAGGAAAATTTTCCTTTAACATATTTTTGATCATTAATAAAATTTGTTGAATTATTCTTAATGTCCCTTACTAAATCAGAAATGGCCATCGAGGGCTTTAATCCAACAAATGCATGAATGTGATCCGGCATTCCGTTCACAATTATTGATTTCTGTTCTTTCCCTTTTATTATACCCGCAATGTATTTATTCAAGTCTTCTTTCCAATTGGGGCTAATCAGGTTCTGTCTGCCTTTAACTGCAAAGATAACCTGAATATAAACTTGTGAAAATGTTCCAGCCATAATGCAAATACTTTCACTTCTTCAGGATTAATTTAATTATATAACTAAAATTATTTTTCCATTAATCAATTAACCTTTCGGTAATGCCCCCATAAGCATCAATTCTTCTATCACGTAAAAATGGCCAGTTACGGCGGATATATTCAATTCTATCCAAATCAACTTCAGCAATCAAAACTTCCTCTCTATCTGTTGATGCTTCTGCTAAAATAATTCCTTGCGGATCGCAGATGAATGATCGTCCCCAGAATTCAATACCAGCTGAATTAGGATTTTGTTTTTCTAATCCAATACGATTTGCAGCAGCAACATAAACTCCGTTTGCAATTGCATGTCCACGTTGTACAGTCTGCCAGCTTTCAAACTGAGCTTTCCCGTGTTCTTCTTTTTCTTTAGGATGCCAACCAATTGCTGTTGGATAAAATAAAACACTTGCTCCTTGTAAAGCGGTTAAGCGCGCGCCTTCGGGATACCATTGATCCCAGCAGATTAATGTTCCGATATTTCCGAATTCTGTGTCAAAAGATTTGAAACCCAGATCACCGGGAGTAAAATAAAATTTTTCATAAAATGCCGGATCATCCGGAATATGCATCTTGCGGTAAAGACCTGCTATTGTTCCGTCTGCATCAATAATTGCTGCGCTGTTATGATAGACTCCTACAGCACGTTTTTCAAAAAATGGTGCAATAACAACAACTTTATTTTTTGCAGCTGCTTTAGACACTTCTTTTATTGATGGTCCGTCAAGAGGTTCGGCTAGATCATAGAAATCAATATTCTCTGATTGACAGAAATATTGAGAAGTAAAAAGTTCAGGCAAACAGATTACCTGAGCCTTTTGTGTAGCTGCTTTTTCAATCCATTTAACTGCGTTCTTAACATTTTCTTTCGGCTTTTTTGTGAACGCCATTTGTATTATGCCGATACTAAACTTAGATGGTGATTTTTTGCTCATTGGTTTTTATTAATATGTTATAATGATAACAGAAAACTAAATTTTGAAATTACTATTTGCAAGTAATGATAAATATATCTATTTCAATATCCCATTGTAGAAACTAATTCACCTCTTCGATTAAACGCTTTACTTCTTTCAAGAATTCCGTTTTTATAATATTCTTCCTTCATTAAAATAGCATCGTCGTAATAAGTTTTAATCCAGCCACTAAGTTTTCCATCCAAATAATTTTCCAGTCTCTCAAGTGCACCGTTACGGTAATAAGTTGTCCTGTTTCCTTCTCTGATTCCATCTTCAACATACTCGGCTGATTTGATCAGTCCGTTTTCAAAATAGTACTTTACTTCACCAGTAATTTTATCGTTCTCGTAAGTTGCAACAGATTCCAGTGCACTATTAGGATGATAGTTTAGAACAATTCCATTCCTGCGACCATTTTCAAATATAGCTTCTTCTTTAAGGACACCTGATTCATAATAAGTTTTTTCGTTTCCTCGCTTAATACCATTAATAAAATCTGTTGATTTCTTCAGTGCTCCGTTTTCATAGTAAGAGAAAGATCGTCCGTGAAGATTATTGTTTACGTAATTCCATTCTTCTTTTAGAAAACCGCTTTCGTAAAAGGATCGGGTTATTCCATCTCTTATACCGTCTTTAAGAAATGTTTCCTGTTTGATAGCTTTACTTTCGTAAAAATCTCTTTCTACTTTTTCAACTGATTCAAGTTTTCCCATATAATCATAACGTGTTCTGTTTAATAGTTCATCATTAATATATTCATCAAGCACACGGACTTTTCCACCCAGATCATAAATTTTCAAATTTCCCTGTAACCGGTCATCAATAAAAAATGCTTCGAGAGCAACACGATCTTTATGATCATGAAAAACTCTTGTGGTTCCGTGTTGTTTACCATCAACAAACTTTCTTTCTACTTCAACATTACCGGATAAATAATAAGTTTTAGAAATGCCCTGTAAAACTCCATCTATATAATTCCATTCACCCTGAAGTTCACCTGTTTTGTAATAAGTTCTTGTAATATTTTGCAGTACGCCATCCCAATAATTTTGTTCAGCCCAGAGCTCTCCGGTCTCATGAAACCATTTGGAAACACCTGACCGCACACCTTCCCGATAGTTCCAGATAATACTTACTTTACCATCTTCAAAATACCAGATGGATTTACCATCTTCTTTACCGCCAACAAAAATCCATTCTTTCCATAAATTACCGGATGGATAATATTCAAAGTATTTTCCGTGCAGCTGATCATACAAATAATCACCTTTCGTTTTAACAACTCCATTTGGATAAAAAGTAACCTTTACCTCTGTCCCTGATAGAGTTTGGGCATAAAAAAAGACAGGAAATAAGGAGATAATTACTATTAGAGATATGATTTTTGAATGTATATTCATTCTATTGTTATTGTGTAATAAAAAAAAGTGCCTAAAGTTATAATAATTAACACTTAAGAAAAATTCACAAAAATAAATTTGGTATTTTTTACTGTCTTCCTATAAAATGATAAAAATATTTTATAATTTGGTTAGGAAAATTTACTATATAAGAAAAATTGATGCTTTCATTTCTGAAATTATTTGATATTTTTATTTTAGGCTTTCAGGGAAGCTATATTAAAAATTCTATTAATTCTGTGAGAAATAAAATAATTAATCATTCAAAACGAGTTATATATGGCAAGGATTCTTCTTGCGGACGATTCTGAGTTAATAAAAAGCACTTTAAAACTCTATCTTTCCAAAGAAAAACATTTAGTCTATACTGCCGAAGACGGCGCTGTAGCCATTGAAATCTTCAAAAAAGAAAGACCTGACTTAGTCATTACGGATATTATAATGCCTGAAGTTGACGGATTTGAGGTGATGAAATATGTTAAAGAAAATGATCCGAACATTCCTGTAATTATGATAACAGGTGTAGGTGATACAGAATCTACAATTAAAGCTATCCAGGAAGGTGCTTACGATTACATCGAAAAACCAATAGATGTAACCAGGTTTAATCAGGTTGTTAAAAATGCTATAAAGAGTAAAGAGCTTAGTGAACAACTTGCTGTTTCGCTGTCAAAAGAAGAAGAGGAAGAATTTAGAGGTAAAACCAGTCTGGTGGGTAGCACTCCTATAATGAAAGAGATTTATAAGAGCATAGGACGAATTTCCTCTTCGCGTATTACTGTTCTTATTCAGGGTGACAGCGGGACCGGTAAAGAGCTTATAGCACGAATGATTCATAATTCCGGTATTACTAAAGGTCAGCCTTTTATTGCAGTGAACTGTTCGGCATTATCCGAGTCATTACTTGAAAGCGAATTATTTGGTCATGTAAAAGGAGCTTTTACAGGTGCTGTAAGAAACAAGAAAGGTAAGTTTGAACTTGCTGGCAAAGGAACGATATTTCTCGATGAAATATCTGAAATATCTTATGACCTTCAGGTAAAACTTTTAAGAGTTATTCAGGAAAAAGAATATGAAAGAGTCGGTGGCGAAACGACCGTTCCGCTTGAAGCAAGAATAATTACAGCAACAAATAAAAATTTATCAACTCTTGTAGATGATGGAAAATTCAGAGAAGACCTTTATTTCAGATTAAAAGTGTTTAATATTACTGCTCCTCCGTTACGTGAAAGAAGAGAGGACGTTCCCGCTTTAGTTATTCATTTTGTTAAAAAGATAAATAAAGAACTTCATAAAAATGTAAGAAAAGTACCTTTTGAAGTTATGGAAATGCTTCAGGAACACGACTGGGTAGGCAATGTTCGTGAATTAGAAAATACTTTAATGCAGGCAATATTACTTTCAAAATCCGATGTTATTGAACCGGATAATATTCTTTTAAAAAAGTCAGGGAAGATAAATTCATCGAATGAAACAGATATGTATAACTACAACAGGAATTGGAGTATGTCTGAGCTTGAGAAATTCCATATAGAAAATGTACTGAATGAAACAAAGGGAAATAAGCAAAGAGCCTGTAAAATAATGGGCATCTCAAAACCAACTCTTTATTATAAATTAAATCTTTACGGTATTTCACTTAGAACCGGAAAAGATAAAAATCCTGACTAAGTTTTTCTTTTTTATTAAAGAAATTTTACCTAGGGTAAATTATTTTTACTTTGCACTAAGAGATTTTCAAATAAAACCCTATATTAACGTATAATTAGACGGTAATTTCTGTAATACTTTGGCAAGACTATTGAACTAATTAATTTCGCAAGGGCAATTTTTCCAACCTACAGCTTATGGTGAATGGATAATTTAAAAGGTTTGTTAGTTTTTTACTTGGGTGATTTGGAGTTTTGTGCTGATATTAAAGATATCACCACTACTATTAAAGTTGATAAACTTGGCAACAATTATCCTGTCTATAGATTAGCTAATCTTAAATTGATGATCAATAAATCTGAAGTACAGATTATTAATCTTCATCAGATATTCGGAATTACATTGACCAAATTTGATCAGGATACAAGAATTTTTCTTTATGAAAAGGATAATAATCGATTTGGATTTTTTGTTGACAATGTTTCCGAGTTGCTTACCATTGACAGAAAAATTACAAAGCACTTAGAATTTATTCCTCCACAGAACAACGAATTTCTTCTTTCGATTATAAAATTTGAAGGAAGGCTTCTCCACTTACCTGATTATCTTAAAATAGCACAGCACAAACTTATTCAAAAAACTGTTTGACCTAAGAATTACAGAATTTTTTCTACCGAACTTTCACCAATTCTTCTACCAATTACTTCGGCAATTTGTTTAATCTGCAGCATCAATTCACTAAACTGTTCAGGCAATAAAGCTTGCGGACCATCTGATAACGCATTAGTTGGATCGTGATGAACTTCAATCAAAAGACCATCTGCATCAGCAGCAATTGCTGCTCTGGCCATAGGAATTATTTTATCCCGTAATCCTATTGCGTGTGATGGGTCTGCAATTACAGGTAAATGACTTTTTTGATGAACTACCGGTATTGCAGATAGATCAAAAGTATTTCTTGTGGAAGTTTCAAAAGTTCTGATTCCTCTTTCGCAAAGAATTACATTTTCGTTTCCGCCAGATAAAATATATTCTGCAGACATTAACCATTCTTCAATTGTAGCGGAAAATCCGCGCTTCAATAAAACAGGTTTATTAGTTTTACCTAACTCACGGAGCAAAGGAAAATTCTGCATATTCCTTGAACCAACCTGAAAAATATCGGCGTATTTATTCACAAGTTCAAGGTGTTTTATTTCCAGCACTTCGGTAACTACAGGCAAATCAAATTCATCACCAGCAGCACGAATATATTTCAGACCTTCTTCACCTAATCCCTGAAATGAATAAGGTGAGGTTCTGGGTTTAAAAGCACCGCCACGAAGAATTTTAGCACCATGTGCTTTAACAATTTTAGCAATTTTAAATATTTGATCTTCATTTTCAATAGAACAAGGTCCGCTCATTACAATCACTTCATTTCCGCCAATTGTAACATCTTTAACTTTTATTAAAGTATTTTCTTTTTTGGATTTTCTGCTGGCAAGATTTATCTGATCAGTTACACGAAAAACTGTAACAACTCCGTCAAGCAACTGGATTTTTCGGATATCAAAATTCGGTTTAACTCCAATTGCACCGATTGCTATATATTCATCGCCGCCAGACTTATGAACATCAAATCCGAAATATTCGAGTTGCTTAATCACATTTTCTATTTGTTCATCAGTCGCTGATTTGTCTAATATGACTATCACTTAAAACTCCAAAATAATTAATGAAAACTTTTTTCGCCTGCCTTAACTTCAAAGTTAAGATAATCTTCTTCAGTCGGAATAGGACAAGTAAATAAGTCACTGTAGGCACAATAAGGACTATAAGCTTTGTTGAAATCAATTGTATAAACAAAATCTTCATTCGGTAAAAACTCAAAATCTAAATATCTGCCAACCTTATAAGTTTCTTTACCGGTTGTTAAATCGGTAAACCATATGCTGTAATAAGGCTGACTTTGCTGGCTAAAACTTTTATAGACGTTCAACTTATGTTCTTCACTTTCAAAATTCAGAACTACATAACCTTCTTTGATGGCTTTTCTCTGCTCGCCTTTTGTACCCATAATAGTTATAGTATCCTGCTTTTCGTAACTGTAAAGTATAGATTTAAATATATAATTCGTATCAGGATCAAAATATTTAAGTTTGTCATACTTCGCATTTGGATCTCTGTTAAAAGGAGAATGCGGATCATTTTTTAAGTTAAAATCTTTTTCGGCTCTCTCCA
>JALHTS010000479.1 GCA_022865965.1 Ignavibacteriaceae bacterium | reverse complement strand
TTTCTTTCCTGTGGAGTTCTAACATCAAGAAGAACAACGTTTCTTTCTTTTTTAATCTTTAATGATGCATCTACAGGCGAATAATGTTTAACCGACCTGTAAAGCAGCACTTTTCTTACGATATAAAATCCAATTAAAGCGATTATTATATATAAAAATATCTGTCCGGAATCCATAAAACCCTTTAATTTTTATGTCCGGTAAGATTAAATAATTGGTAAAAGGATTCATGGTAATTATTTTTCATCACACAAAATAATTGACTAAGGCAACTATGAAACTTTCATTCAAACCCCTGACATCAGAAACCTGGAAAGATTTTGAAAAACTCTTTGGCGAAAAAGGCGCCTGTGCCGGTTGCTGGTGTATGTATTGGCTTATGCGAAGAAAAGAATATGATGAAAAGCGCAAGGACGGCAGAACAAAGAATGAAATGAAAAAGATTGTAAAGAACAAAGCAGTTCCGGGAATCATTGCCTTTGATAATAAGAATCCAATTGGATGGATGGCAGTTCAACCAAGAGAAAATTATCCCGTTCTTAATAATTCAAAAATACTTGCGCCGTTAGATGATAAGCCAGTCTGGTCTATTGTATGATTCTTCGTTCACAAAGATTACAGAAGAAAAGATGTTTCAGTTGAGCTGATAAAAGAAGCAGTTAAGTTTGCTAAGAAGAACAAGGCGAAAATAGTTGAAGGTTATCCAGTTGAACCGAAAACAGATAAAGCCGCACCTCCGTTTATTTGGACGGGAACATCTTCGGCTTTTACAAAAGCAGGATTTAAAGAAGTTGCAAGATGGTCTGAAACGAGACCGATAATGAGGTTTATCATAAGTAAATAGTGATAGAATTAAAGAATAAATTGAAATTATCTTTTTTAAGTTGGTGAAATCCCAAACACCTTTTTTCATTTCTGATAAATCCTCCTTCACTTTCCCTTGTTTGATAAAGAAAATCCCTTAAAACCTTAAAAAATCAGCCTTTTCGCTATAATTCCTATATGCTTATGTGGCATAGTTTCTGAAAAAATCTGCGTAAAGGATGATGATATTTTTGTCATTTGATATTTGTTAATTGTTTGCATTAACAGATTTTGAAAAATATTCGATTTAATATGAGAGATTAGAGTGAATTTAAGGACTTTTCGTGGCGGAGTTCATCCACCAGAATATAAAGAGTTAACTGAAAATTGTGTGTTCGAAGTAATGCCTGTACCGGATGAAATTATTCTTCCGCTTTCTCAGCATCTTGGCAAAGAAGCATCACCCCAGGTTAAAAAAGGTGATGATGTTATTCCGGGTCAACTTGTTGCAAAAGCAGAAGGCTTTATCTCCGCCCATGTTCATACTTCTGTTGCTGGAAAAGTGATGAGTCTTGGTAAAGAAATTACCTCAACTGGATTTCCGAAAGATTCAATCGTCATCAAAACAAACGGAACAGTTGAAACGCAAAAAGTACTGCTTACACCCCTTAATCCTGAAACAGTTACTGCCGATGAAATAAGAGCAAGAGTTGCTGAAGCCGGTATAGTTGGACAAGGCGGTGCGGCATTTCCAACTTCTGTTAAGCTTTCGCCGCCAAAAGATAAAATTATTGATGTTGTAATTCTTAACGGATGCGAGTGTGAACCTTATCTTACCCGCGATTACAGATTTATGATTGAGCGTCCCGATGATCTTATTTCCGGTTTCAAATTAATTATGAAGGCTCTTGGCGTTAAACGCGGAGTAATTGGAATTGAAAACAATAAACCCAATGCGATAAAAATTCTTTCCGATAAAGTTACGTCCGCCACAGGCGGAGAAGAGGGACTCGAAGTTATTTCGTTAAAAACTAAGTATCCTCAAGGCGCAGAAAAAATGTTGATTAAAGCTGTAACCGGAAAGGAAGTTCCTCCGGATAAACTTCCAATGGATATCGGTACCGTTATTCAGAACATCGGAACAGCCATTGCAATCCACGATGCAGTTATAAAAGGTGAAGTTATTACTACAGCAGCATTGACAGTTTCTGGAAAAGGAATTAAAATTCCAAGAAATTTAATTGTTCCGGTTGGAACACCGATTCAGAATGTTATTGATTTCTGCGGAGGAGTAACAGAAGATGCTGTAAAGATTGTAGTTGGCGGACCAATGATGGGCGTTGCTCAGTTCGATCTTCAGGCTCCGGTAATGAAAGCAACTTCCGGAATTTTAGTTTTAACAAAAGATGAAGTTGCTGAAAATCCGGAAACACCTTGTTTAAGATGCGGACAATGCATTGGCACCTGTCCTTTAAACTTAGTCCCAACAAAGCTAGCTCGTTACTCCCAACTTCATAAATATGAAGAAGCTGAAGGCGCAGACATAACAGTTTGTATGGAATGCGGAACATGTGCATACACTTGTCCGGCTAATATTCCTTTAGTTCAGTGGATAAGATTAGGAAAACAAAAAATAATACAAATGCAGCGTGAAAGAGTTGCTAAACAAATTGATGCATTGCCCCATTGTTTCAAAACAATGAGACAATCTGGCAATGAAACAATGACCATAGAAACATAAAATTTATTATGACTACAGAAACCAATGTTGAAAATAAAAAATCTATTCATTTTGATTTAACTACGTCACCGCATTTACACTCAAAATGGTCAACTGCAAAAGTGATGTGGTTTGTTAATCTTGCACTTGCACCTTCAGTTGCAGCCGCACTTGTGTTCTTTGGAATTTACCAGGCGCTGATAATGATCACCGCAGTGGTATTTGCAGTTGGAACCGAGGCAGCAATTCAAACAATAAGAAAAAAACAAGTCACCTTGTTCGATGGAAGCGCTGCATTAACAGGATTGCTTCTTGCACTTACTCTTCCTCCAAACCTTTCTTTGTCCGCAACATCAATAGGTTCTGTTGTTGCAATAGGATTAGGTAAACAGATTTTTGGCGGATTAGGTTATAATATTTTTAATCCCGCTTTGGTTGGAAGAGCATTTCTGCAGGCTGCGTTTCCTGTTCAGATAACTACGTGGACAAAGCCAGCCTTTGCAGTTGATGGCATTACAGGCGCAACTCCTCTCGCAGCATTAAAGTTTGATAAAATTTTTACGGATACCGCTCCATTAGCTCTTGGTAACATTGGCGGCTCGCTTGGTGAGACTTCTGCAATAGCAATTCTGGTTGGCGGAATTTTTCTCATAGCAGTTGGAATTGTAAACTGGCGCATTCCCCTTTCAATGACGATTGGAATGATTCTTTTTGGAGGAATATTCTGGTTAATTAATCCTCTGTATCCAACACCAATCTTTCACATCTTTGCAGGAAGTTTTCTTTTCGGCGCAATGTTTATGGCAACCGATTGGGTAACATCACCAATTACAAACAAAGGTATGTGGATATTCGGATTAGGGATTGCATTAATTTTAATTGTGATTAGAATCTTTGGCGGTTTGCCTGAAGGTGTTATGTATTCAATTTTATTTATGAACGGATTTGTTCCTCTTATTAACAGATATACAACTCCTCGTGTATTCGGTGCTGTAAAGGAGGAAAAGAAAAAATGAATAAAGTAGTTCAGATGCTTTTGGTTTTAACTTCAATAGGCATACTTGCTGGCGGACTTCTTGCGATGGTAAACAAATGGGCCGATCCGCTTATTGCAGCAAATCGGAAGGCTGCAACTGAAGCAGCAATATTCCGCGTTCAACCTGAAGGCAAAAATTATGAGGCGATTCAGAATGCCGGATTTGAAGTTTACAAAGTAAAAAATGAAAATAATGAAGAGCTTGGTTTTGCAATGGTTTATTCGGGAAATGGTTTTCAGGGAAAGATAAGATTGATTTGCGGGTTATCTAAAGATCTTGAAAAAATGACCGCACTTGAAATTCTCGATCAGGTTGAAACACCGGGACTTGGAACAAAAGTAACGGAAACTCCCTTCACTAATCAGTTTAAACAGCTTCAAACAACACCCGGTGTTAACTGGATTAAGGGTGTCAAACCGGAAAAGCCAAATGAAATTCAAGCAATAACCGGTGCAACTATTTCATCTAAAGCTGTTGTTGCAATTATAAATAGTGGAATAGAGCGAATGAAAAAACTTCGCGATGCCGGAGGTTTGAAATGAAAAAGAAAGCAACACTAAAACAAGAATTTCTAAAGGGCGTTTGGGAAAACAATCCTGTTTTTAAACAACTCCTTGGCCTTTGTCCTGTACTCGCAGTAACTGTTTCTGCAATTAATGGTCTTGCAATGGGACTAGCAGCAACATTCGTTATGTTTATGGCCAGTCTTCTTATATCAACAATCAGAAAAACAATTCCGCCGCAAGTTAGAATCGCATCTTTCATTGTAATCATTGCAACATTCGTAACAATTGTTGATCTTGTAATGAAAGCTAAGTTTCCTGATTTAAGTAAGGCACTTGGTCCATTCATCCCGCTTATTGTAGTCAACTGTATGATACTAGGAAGACAGGAAGCTTTCGCTTCAAAAAATAAACCTGGTCGTGCAATTTTAGATGCTCTTGGAATGGGAATCGGATTTACTCTGGCTTTAATTATTCTTGGTGGAATAAGAGAGATACTCGGCTCAAGAGAATTTTTCGGAATACAAGTTTTGCCGGATCAGTTTGAACCATGGTTAATAATGATTCTTCCTGCAGGTGCGTTTTTAACTCTTGGCTTGCTACTTGGACTCGTAAACATCTATACAGATAGAAAGAAGAGAATGGAACACGAATCAATAATAGCTCATTATAAGCGTGTCGGCAGAGAAGAGCTAATTGAAGAGTTTGAGGTGAAATAATGGAACTTTTTATAATTTTTATTTCGGCAGCGTTAATTAACAATTTTGTTCTTGCATACTTCCTTGGTATTTGTCCGTTTGTAGGAGTCTCAAACAAGCTTAGTTCGGCAGTATCAATGGGAATGGCAACAACATTTGTTATGGTTATGACTGCTATTGTAAGCTGGTTGTTGCAAAATCTTTTGCTGGTTCCATATAGCCTGGAGTTTTTACAAATACCGTCGTTCATCCTTGTTATTGCATCGTTGGTTCAGTTTGTTGAGATGGTGATTAAAAAAGTTTCTCAACCGTTATATCGTGCACTTGGAATTTTCCTTCCATTGATAACAACAAACTGTGCAATACTTGGTTTAGCTTTGTTCGGTTCTATGAGAGAATATAGTTTTATTGAAAACATTATTTTCGGACTTGGTGCCGGTGCGGGTTTCACACTAGCTCTTATAATAATGGCAGGAATAAGAGAAGAGCTTGATCTGGCAGATGTTCCAAAGCCATTTCAAGGTGCACCGATTACTTTAATTGTTGCAGGAATTTTAGCCCTTGCGTTTATGGGCTTTGCCGGGATGATTTGATTCTATTAAGAAGTCAGAGGTTAGAATCATTTACGTTTGACATTTGACATAAAATTTTATTGTAATTTTTACATTGAGGATAAAATGATATCACGAAGAAATTTCTTAAAGATTGCGGGTTTATCAGCGGTTGCAGTTGGTGCTGGATTCACAACCGGAAAGCTAATTGGCAATAAAAATTCTGTTTACTATGCTGTACACGGATTCATTCCCGCTGACGAACAAATAATCAGCAATCTTGTATTCGCATTTAAAAATAAAGTTAAAAGCAATTCAAATCCTGTTGTTATCGCTGATTCAAAAATAGGTGCGGTGATAAACAAGTTTGATCTGCAGTCAAGAAATAACTCTTTCTCAAATAGCGGAATAATTACTTATAGATTAAAAAAACTGGTTAAACAGGTCAATTCCGATTTAATCGTAAGCGACGCAGATAATTCTGTTTATTCTCTTAATGATTTGAATTACGCACTTTCAAATATCAGAAGCTGTTTGAAAAACAGAAAAGCCCAATATTTCTTCACTGCAGAATACAATGAGACGGATTTTCTTTCATCAGTCTTCAAGACAAACACAAAAGAAGTTGTAATTGAAAACGAAGAAGGTCTGGTTGAAAGAATATTGTTAGATAAAAATTACAAAAATATTTTGATTGATGGTCCACAAGGCAAAACGGGATTAAAAATAGAAAACGGAATAGCACGGGTTCATACATCATCCTGCAGAAACGGAATTTGTAAACATTCGGTTGCAAGCGGAGTTGAAAATATTATTGCCTGCGCACCAAATAAATTATTAGTGAAAGTAGAGTTGGTTTAGTTGTGAAGAAGGCTATAGCATACGGTGTATTAGTTATTGTTCTTTTTTTTATTGGGTTTTTTATTGCCCAAAACAGTGAATCAGAAACTAAAACGGTTAAGCAAACACAAATTCTTCTCGGAACAGTTGTAGATATTCAGGTTCGCGATTATGATGAACAAAAAGTTCATGACGCAATCAAAAAAGCATTCGCTGAAGTGAAACGGATTGATGATCTGTTTACAACTTATAATGAGGAGAGTCCTGTTTGGAAACTTAATCACAGCAGCGATTCAATCATTACTGTTGATGAAGAAATTTACGACTTAATGGTTTTATGTGATTCGCTCTGGAGAATTTCCGAAGGAAGTTTTGATGTTGCAATTGAATCGTTAATTCATGCTTGGGGATTTGACGATAAATCTCCGGAACTTCCGGCTGATGAAGAAATTAAATCTGCGTTAAATGAAAGCTGCTGGGATAAAATTAGATTACTTGTTGAAAGAAGGTTTCACCGTACGGGAAAAACCGGGTTAAACTTCGGTGCAATTGCTAAGGGTTACGCTGTTGATCGTGCTATCGAAATTTTGAAACAAGCAAAAATTAAAGAAGCGCTTGTAAATGCCGGTGGAGAAATTAAATCAATCGGTAATGATTGGGTAATCGGTGTTCGGCATCCAAGAGAAATTAACAGCATCATTAAAAGTATTAAACTAAAAGGAATGTCCGCAGCAACTTCGGGTGATTACGAAAACTATTTTGAAAAGAATGATGTTCGTTATCATCACATTCTTGATCCGAAAACCGGTTATCCATCAAAAGGATTGCAGAGCGTAACTATAATTCACAAGCACAATACATTTGCAGATGGATTAGCCACAGCAGTTTTTGTAATGGGCACAAACAAAGGAATTGAATTAATTGAAGAATTGAATGATACTGAAGCAATGGTAATCGATGATCAAGGAAAGATTTTTTATTCATCGGGTTTTAAAAAGTTCTTAATAGATTGATTTAAATAGCTCCGACTTAATAGGACTTTTACAGAACTAAATAGCTCGGTTGTCACGGACCATTCCGTGACAAATACAGTTAAGTGGTGATAAAAAACAGGTACGTCCAGTCACGGTGTGGACCGTGACTGCCAAGTTAATGACTTATACAAAAACTTTTAAAAGTCGGAGCAATTGAAACTGTAAAATATAAGAAAGCTATAATGGATTTAACAATAATAATAGCAATAGCCACTATGGGCGGATTGGGATTTATATTTGCCGGTGCACTTGCTGTTGCAGATAAAAAGTTACGCGTCGTTGAAAATCCGAGGATTGTAGAAATAAATGATATCCTTCCGAATGCAAACTGCGGAGCTTGCGGAATGGCCGGCTGTTATGATTTTGCAACCAATGTTGTAGATGGCAAAGCAAAAATAAACGGCTGTCCGGTTGGTGGTCAGGAAGTAGTGGATGAAATCGCTCGCATTCTTGGAATTGAAAGCAGTGAAAGCATTAAACTTGTCGCAAGAGTTTTATGCAACGGTGGAAATGCAGAAGCAGTTATGAAAGAGAATGCAGAATATCGCGGACCACAAAGTTGTTCTGTTCAGACAATTGTAGCCGGTGGAAATAAAATGTGTTTGTATGGATGTCTCGGCGGCGATGATTGCGTTGATGCTTGTCAGTTTGGTGCGATATTCATGAATGAAAATGGTTTACCAACAGTAGTTGAAGAACTTTGCACGGGATGCGGTCTGTGCGTTGAAGCTTGTCCCCGAGGAATAATTGAAATTCATTCTGATGACAGAGAACTGTTTGTTTTTTGTAAAAACCATGATGCTCCCAAACGAGCTAAAGAAGTTTGTAAGGTTGCTTGCTTCGGATGCGGAATATGTGCCAGAAAATCCGATGGTGGAATTGAGATGAGGGATTTCTTACCTGAAATTAATTACGATAAACTTGATTTGAGTAAAATTCCAATTGACAAATGTAAAACGGGCGCAATAAAATTAGTGCATCCTGAAAAAGTGGCGGAGTTATTATCCCTGGAGAATACGAAGGTTAATTAGCCTTCCTAAATGTCATTCCCGCGAAGGCCTGCCTTGTGGCAGACTGGCGGAAATCCAAATAATTAAAATAGATTCCGGTTCTCTCAAAAAGATACCCATGTCTAAGGCCGGAATGACAAAAAAAATAATATGCATACAGAAGAACTTTACGAAGAAGGAATAGTTAAAGAAGCAAAAGACGGAATTGCAATCATAAGCATTCAGGATTCGGGTAAGTGCGAAGAATGCACGGCAAAGATTTATTGCAAACCAGGTAACTCGGAAGGACGCAACTTAACCGTAAGGGATCCATTTGGTGTGCATCCCGGCGATAAAGTACGTGTATCAATTAAGGGAAGTAAAATTCTCTCCGCTTCATTTCTGCTTTACGGAATTCCACTTATTCTTTTACTTGCAGGTATCTTTATCGGAATGGAAGTGTTTAAAACGAATAAAGAGCTTTATTCTTCTTTATTGGCAATTGGAATTGTAACAACATATGCACTTTTTATGTTTCTTTTTTCAAAGAAAGAAAGAATAAATTCTTATCCGGAAATTGTATTTGTGAGCTCACCCAGATAATCATTATTGTTTATATGAATTTAAAAAAACTTAGACAAATAATCATAGCTGTAATCGGATTCACAGTTTTGACAATAGGAATTATAATGATAGTTTTTCCTGGTCCCGCTTTCATTATTATTCCAATCGGACTTTCCATACTGGCAACAGAATTTGTGTGGGCGAAAAAAAATCTTGAAAAAATTAAAAATAAAATGAAAGCCGCCAAAGACCGGTTTTCCGAAAACAAATAATTTTCTATTCTTTCCGAAAGCTTTCTTTCCGTTATTTTTCTGAATAATCATAATATATTTTGTATATTATATAAAAATATATCCCAACCGCTATTTATATTAAATTATCTATCATTAAAATGAAAGGAGACTCATATGGCTATCAATTTGATTTCTAAATTGGTTAACGGCGTGAAAGGGGGAGTTGTGGGAACTCTCAAGGGTTCTGCCGATATAGGAAGCTCATCTGTTAAAGTGCTGAAAGATTTGACAGTAAGTTCAGTTAAGGGTGTGGGCGAACTCGTATCTACGGGAATAAGCGTACCCGCATCAATTGTTAGTGGAGCTATCTCAGGTGTATCAGAACTCGGAGTAACAGTTGTTCATTCGATTAAGGGTGTTGTCAATGGGGCAATTCAAGGCGCAGTTGAATCCGGTATTAAACAAGATGATGCTGTAAAAGGTACTGTAGCACAGGCTGTATTAACCGCAAAAAATCTGGGCTTGGATGTTGCGGATGTTGCAGTTGAGGCAGTAAAGGGTGCTGTTGATGGCGTCAAGCAAATAGGAGGTGATTCTGTTTCTGCAACGAAGGATGCAGTTTTTGCTGCAATGGACGCAGCCAAGGAGATCGGTGGTGAAAGTTTTAATTCTGTTCAAACCGCCCTTCAAAACAGCGTTGATGGAGCTAAGAATATAATTTCTGAAATCAGAAAATAAATCTTATTCTTCCCCGCAGCTTCTGCGGGGAATTTTTTTATTTTACCGGTTACTACTTCCAACCAAAACAAGCACTAAATTATTTTCAGGAAGATTCAATTTTAATGATTACGCCTCTTAATCATTATCACGAGCATCTTAAGCAAGGTATTGCCTTTGTCAGAACAAGTGGAGTTAATCCACGTTGGCACTTGCAAGAATAGTTTGTTGAATTTAAGGTTTAAGCTTGGATTTATTAAGCATCAATATTTTTCTAAACCTTAGCCTTAACTTGTTATTTGCTCTATTAATTTACATCCGCACTCAATTCTTTTTATTGAGTCATTACTTATCTTAAAATTTTATTTCATTAAATTTGAATCAATACTTTTAACTATCAATTTATTTTAATAGAATTTATATGCCTGAAAAAACATTTCGTCCTCCTGATGATAAAGCAAAATGGCGTGTTCGTATGTATGAAATTATTTTTGAGGCTGATACACGCGAAGGTAAACTATTCGATATTATTCTTATTTGGTGTATTATCCTCAGTGTTCTTGTTGTATTCTTAGAAAGCATTAATGAACTTGGAGTTAAGTACTCTTTTTATTTTCATTTGTTCGAATGGATTTTTACAATACTGTTTTCTGTTGAATATATTCTTCGCCTAATGTCTGTAAAAAGACCTCATCGTTATGCTTTTAGTTTTTATGGCATAGTTGATTTCCTGGCAATTGTTCCAACCTACCTTAGTCTTCTTATAGCCGGCAGTCAGTATCTTCTTGTAATTAGAGTTTTAAGATTACTTAGAGTATTCCGTGTTTTTAAAATACGTCCCCTCTTAGCACAAGCTGAAATTCTAACAAGGGCATTGAAAGCCAGCCGTAGTAAAATTGTTGTTTTTCTTTTTACAGTTCTAACAATGATAGTAGTTGTTGGAGCAATAATGTATGTTGTTGAAGGTCCGGAGAATGGTTTTACCAGCATTCCTACAAGTATGTACTGGGCAATTGTAACTATGACAACTGTCGGTTACGGAGATATCTCACCTCAAACGCCTATTGGACAATTACTTGCGTCTATGGTTATGATAATTGGCTATTCAATTATTGCTGTACCAACAGGAATTGTTACCGTAGAAATTGCGGAAGCATCAAGAAAATCATTTACAACCCAGGTTTGTCCCGAATGTTTAAAGGAAGGACACGATAGAGATTAGGTTCATTGCAAATACTGTGGAGCTAAGCTTTAATCCAGCTAACTTTGATTATGCTAACAAGTAAAACAATCGCACCAATCCACTGAACCGGACCAAGAATATTTCCTCTGATAAAATATTCAAGTATAACTGCCGTTAAAGGAAAAGCCAGTTCACATATAGCTGCAACAGAAGCTGTAATTCTCTTCAACCCGTAGTAGTAAAGAAATATTGCTGCTCC
>JALHTS010000478.1 GCA_022865965.1 Ignavibacteriaceae bacterium | reverse complement strand
GTTCAAATATAAATCATTTTATCTAAAATAAACTTAATAAATTGAACGGAAGAAAATTTGATATAACAATTGATGCAAGAATGATAAACCATTCCGGTATCGGCACGTACATCAAGAATATGATACCCAATCTTATCGGGCATTATAACTTAGCGCTTTTAGGTAACTTTCAAATACTCGAATCTTTTCCATGGTCTGAGCAAGTAAAAGTATTCAGCGCTAATTATCCTATATATTCAATAAGCGAGCAGATTAATTTACCGCGGCAAATTCCGGAAAGCCGACTTTTTATATCTCCACATTATAATATACCTCTTTTAAAAATTCCTGCAGATAAAAGAGTTGTAATAATTCACGATATTAATCACCTTGTCAGTATCAATAAAATTTCAGTGATCAAAAAAATATATGCAAGGTATATGATATCCGCTGCAGTTAAAAAATCCGATAAGGTTATAACTGATTCTTTTTTTTCCAGAAATGAAATAATCAAACATGTTCGCTCTGAAGGGAAAGAAATAAAGACACTTTACTGCGGAATAAATGACGAAGCATTAAAAAATTATATAAAACCCCCATACAAGGAAAATATTAAATTAAAATATAATCTGCCCGAAAATTATTTTCTTTATGTTGGAAGTTCAAAACGGCATAAAAATTTAATTTCTGTATTAAAAGCATTCAATTTATTGTTACAAGAATATTCAAATCAGAAGCTGGTTGTTTTAGGTGTTAAGCATGATGAGTATTTTAATAACAAAGAGTTTGTTAATCTTAAAGAGGGTGTAATATTACCGGGATATATCACCGATACTGAATTGCCCGCTATTTATGCAAACGCACTGTGTTTAGTATTTCCTTCTTTATACGAAGGATTTGGCTTGCCGCCATTAGAAGCAATGAGTTGTGGCTGTCCCGTCATTGCAAGTAATGTTACTTCAATTCCGGAAGTGTGTAACGACGCCGCTTTATATTTTGATCCACTAAATATTGAGGAAATTGCCAGCACTATGAAACAAATTTTAGAAGACGAAAAAACGGTCAGTCAATTGAGAGAAAAAGGATTTAACAATCTCAAAAAATTTACATGGCAGATTTTTGCTCAAAATCTTAAAAATGAATTTGATGATTTAATCTTTGGTTAACTTTTTTTAATATGAAAACCGCAATAGTTCACGAATGGTTTGTTAATTATGCTGGTTCGGAAAGATGTGTTGAATCGTTTACCAACCTCTGGCCGGAAGCCGATGTTTTTGCTTTGGTTGATTTTTTAAACGATGATCAAAGGAAAATTATTCTTAAGGGTAAAAAAGCGAAAACCTCATTCATTCAGAAACTACCGTTCGCAAGAAAAAAACACAGATACTATCTCCCTCTTTTCCCAAAAGCGATTGAACAATTTAATCTCTCAGAGTATGATATTATAATTTCCAGTTCACATGCGGTTGCAAAGGGAGTAAAAACCCGGAAAGACCAGCTTCACATCAGCTACTGTTATTCACCAATGCGATATGCCTGGGAAAGCGCTGATGAATATCTAAAAGGGTTCAAGGGTTCTGTTGCAAAACTTTTTATTAATTATTTAAGAAAATGGGATCTTAAATCAGCAAAAAATCCAAACCATATTATTGCTATTTCAAAGTATATCGGAGAAAGAATAAAACGCATTTATAATATTGATGCTCCGGTAATTTATCCGCCGGTTGACACTCATCTTTTTGAAATAGGAGAAAAGGAAGATTATTATTTAGTAGCATCGAGAATGGTTCCTTATAAAAAAATGGATCTTGCAGTTGAAGCCTTCAATCAAATGCCAGATAAAAAACTGGTTGTAATCGGTGATGGTCCCGAAATGAATAAAATTAAAAGTATTGCAAAGTCAAACATTGAAATACTTGGTCATCAACCATTCGAAATGCTTAAAGATAAAATGATGAGAGCCAAAGCATTTATATTTACAGCTGAAGAAGATTTTGGAATTGTAGTTGTAGAAGCAATGGCTTGCGGCACACCCGTAATTGCATTCGGGAAAGGCGGCGCATCTGAAACGGTTATTGATAATAAAACGGGGATATTGTTCGAAGAACAAAACGTTAACTCTTTAATTGCCGCTGTAAAGAAATTTGAGTCAGAAGAAAGTAAATTTGATAAGCAAAAAATTCGTCAGCATTCGGAATTGTTCAGCAGAAAAGTATTTGAGAAAAATATTGCCGAGTTTGTTAATAATAAATCGAAAGAATTCTTTGGTTAAATATGATTGTAAATAAAAAATCTATATACACTTACCGGTTGATTAGCGACTTGTTGCTTCTTAACGTAGCATTTTTTCTTTCGGCAGTTTTTGCACAATCCTTTGAAATACTTCTACTACGGACACAAATGTTTGTTTTGCTTTTGTTGGCGAACATCCTTTGGTTTTTTTATTCAAATAGTATTGATTTTTATGATGAATTTTATTCAAGACCGTTTGCATATCAATTTACAAATATCCTTAAGAACGTAGTTTTCCAAACAGTCCTCGCCGTGCTATTTATCTTTCTCGTAAAAGAAGATCTGTTTACAAGAAATTTCATACTTTTTTATGCTTTTCTTCTTATTGCCCTGATAAGCCTTCGAACAGTTTTTTTCAAAAAGATTTTAAAATCGCTACGTAAGAAAGGAAAAGGTATTAGAAATCTCCTGATCGTTGGAAGCGGCGAAACAGCGAAAAATTTTGTAAAAACTATTTCGTCTAATCCCGAATTCGGATATAAGTTTATTGGTTATGTTACCAATGATGACAGCACAGAAGGACAAACCATTGTTGGCAAAATTGAAAATATTGATGCGATATTAAATAAGAATAAGATTGATGAAGTTGTAATTGCGCTTCCGCAAGATTCATCAGAAAACCTTGACGAGCTTATTCGAATATGTAATATTAACGCTGTTAGTGTTCATATCATTCCGGATTATTTTCGCTTTCTCGCAGATAGATTTCAAGTCAGCACAATTGGAAAACTGCCAATAATTACTGCCCGCGAGGAACCTTTAAATGAAGTTAACTGGCGTTTCATTAAAAGAGCCTTTGATATTTTCTTTTCGTTTTTGTTTTTATTTTTTATTTTCTCCTGGCTCTATCCTATCATAGCAGTTTTGATAAAGCTCTCTTCAAGCGGACCGGTGTTTTTTATACAGGAAAGAACGGGAGCAAAGAATAAAAGATTCAAGTGTATTAAGTTTCGAACACTGGCACACACAGGGAATGCAACACAATTTAAATTTAAACCGGTAGTAACAAACGATCCTAGAATAACTGGAACGGGAAAGTTTTTGAGAAAAACGAATCTTGATGAAATTCCGCAATTCATTAATGTTCTTTTAGGTGATATGTCCGTTGTTGGGCCGCGTCCGCATGCTCTAATGTTTGATCAGCAATATCAAAAAATATTTGAAGAAATAAAG
>JALHTS010000477.1 GCA_022865965.1 Ignavibacteriaceae bacterium | reverse complement strand
GCTCCGCGAGCAAGACTCGAACTTGCAACCCTCCGGTTAACAGCCGGATGCTCCACCATTGAGCTATCGCGGAATTAATTCTAAAAACGAGGTCAAAGATAACATTGACCTCATTGTTTGTCAAGGCTTGAAAAAGCAGATTTAGAGGTTAATTCCCATCTCTCTTAAAAGAAAATCCGCGCCGCCAATCTTTTGAGTTATCCAAAGAATGTATCTGATATCAACTCCGATCGATCGGCTGTAATCTTCGCTCCAGGCAAAATCATTTATAGTCGCTTCAAAAGCACGATCAAAGTTTACACCGACTAATCTTCCGTAAGCATCCATAATTGGACTACCTGAGTTTCCTCCGCTTGTATCTGTATTGTAAAGTAATGCAACTGGCACATCATTCAATTTAGGATTCATAAAACGTCCAAAATCTTTTTGAGCGTATAACTCTTCTATCTTTGGCAGAAGTTTATAATCTCCGTCTTCTCTACCTTTTTCAATTACGCCTTTAAGGGTTGTTATCGGCGAGTAATAAGTTGCATCTGCCGGAGAATAACCACGAACGTATCCGTATGTTAATCTCAATGTACTGTTTGCATCGGGAATAAATGATTTCTGCAGCCAGATTTTTTTTGCTTCCATCATATTTGCTAAGAAAATATTTAGCTGTCCATTAATCTTATTTCTTTTAGCTGTTTCAGATTCGTTCAATTCGTAAAATTTTTGAGCAAGTGATATAAATGGATCATCTAATTCTTCTATTTGTATTTCTTCATCGTGCAGTTTTTTAAGATATGTTTCACTTTCTGCAATGAAAGATTCCGAATAAAGTTCATCAATATATTCTTCAAGGTTTTCTTTTTCTGAAAGATGTTGGAATATCTCAATTTTTCTACATTCTTCAAACTTAAAGGCATCAGTCAGTATTTTATTAAAAAGTATTTGATCCAATTCCGGTTTAAATTCATTGTACAGCTTATCAATAGAGGATAAAAACCGGGTTGTGTTTTTTTCTGTGTATAAAGATTTTCTTTCATTGTCCGGTTTTAGTATTTCGTTTTTATACTCAACGAAAATTTCAGCGAGTCTGTAATAATTCACAAATCTTGAGAGAGACGAAGTTACATATGGTAATCTTCCTGTCTCGAATATTTCCTGATAAACATTATCAATATCATTCAGCACCGAACCATATTTAGTTTTCAGTTCCGGATCAGCATCGATAAATTCCTGAAGTTGCTTTTCTTCAACCTGTTTTTTCTGAACTAACTTTAGTCTTTCCAAACCCAGTAATTTGCCACGGAAATTTTTTTCTGTGTTTGCCAGACTCTTTATCATTGATGAAATCTTAAGTGCAAATTCAGGATCATCAGTCCCTCTATCTTCATAAAGGTCAATCATCCACCTGTAAAGTTGTGAAATGTAAGGAAGTAAATATTTTTCCTGGTTAATTATAAACTGAGAGGGCTGATGTTTGAATGTTCTTCCGGGATAACCTAAAAGAAAAACAAAATCATTTTCATCAACTCCATTCGGATTTACCTGCAAATGTTTTCTCGGTTTGAAAGGAACGTTATCTTCCGAATATTTTGCGGGTGAACCATCGGGCGCAACGTAAGCACGGATGAAT
>JALHTS010000010.1 GCA_022865965.1 Ignavibacteriaceae bacterium | reverse complement strand
AATTCATAATAATATTCTACGTAAGGTAATCTGTCTAACTTCAAAATCAAATAATGAGATTCTTCACTTCGTTCAGAATGACAACTTTTGCGTAATTTTTATTTACGTAATATTATTCTCAACCTGTATGTCCAATGAAGTTCCCGGCGTTTTAGGACGAACGGTTGCAGTTTCTGCTGAAACCAAGGTTAATAATATCATTACAACCATAATAAACATTGCTATAGCTATTTGAATCGCTTCAATTAAATTTTTCAATTTATAAACCGTTTCTGCCTCATAATAATTTGCTAATTGCAATGCTGTGTTTTTAATTGTTCCCGACTCTTCACCAGAATGAAATCTTGATAATGCAGTATCGGTAAATACACCTGCGGCTTCAAATGCTTCTGTAACACCAACGCCTTTTTTTACCATCAAGGGAATTGAAACATTTTTGATCCTGTCTTCAAAATACTTATTGCCTGATGCTTCGGCCGCAATTTTTATTGGCTCAATGCTTTCTGCCGAACCGCTGTAAAGAGTATAAAACACACGGCAGAAAACCTCAATTAATGTTTTATGAATTAATTGTCCGATTAACGGAAGCTGCAACATATACTTATCAATTAAATAAGCCCCTTTGGTGGTTTTTGAATAATAAAAGAATGCAACTGGCGGAATTACAAAGAATGCTGTTATCAGCCAAGGGTTCTCAACTAAAAAATCACTCAATTTAAGAGTGAAGGCTGTCATGGGTGGAAGTTCAACACCAAAACGCACAAACAATTTAGCAGTTTCAGGAAAAATGTAGCCGACATAAAATCCTACTGCAGCCACTAATACGAAAACTGTAACCATTGGCGTAATAAGAGCTGATCTTAAATTCTTTTTGAATTCCTGCCTTCTTTCAAGAAACTTTGCTGTAGCTTTATAAATCTCCGTCATATTACCCGACTTTGATGCAAGCCCAAGCATATAAGCAGTGAACTTACCAAAAACATTCTGATATTTTAAGAAGGTTGCCTGGCTATCTGCACCTTTTTTTAAATCATTATTAATATCACGCAGAGTATTACGAAGTGATGCATTTTGAGTATCATTAATTAATAATGTGAGCACTTCTCCGTATGCTAACTTCTGATCCAGGAGTTCTGCACTTATTTTAACAAACGTTACTATTTCCTGAACGGGAGGCTTTGATTCAAAATCGAGAAGTTTTTTATTAACTGAAAATTTAGTATACCCAAGACGGGTAAGTGCTTCTTCAACTTCTTTTTTATTGAATGCTTTCTGTTCGCCGCGAATCGGTTTTTCTTTGCCGCGTGCAGCTTTATAAAGAAAAGTTGATTTCTTTTCGGTGCTTAGAATTTTCAAATTATTTTTTTCAGCAAGCGAGGTGATCTTTCTTTTCGCTTCCCCTGAACTATCGGCAGTTAAAGAACCTGTTATTGTCTGCCCGTTTGTTTTTTGTGCTGTAAATTTAATTTCTACCATAATTCTATATATATTAATAATTAAAAAGGCTGATAAAATATAAACATTTTATCAGCCTAAATACAAAATAAATAAAACTACAAGATATTAAATTAGAGTCTTGCTACTGTTGTTAAATATTCACCCGTATTATCAACTGTAACTTGAACCGTGAAACCTCCGACACCGATGTAATCAGTATGTTCTGAATTAATGGTCAGAAGAGTTGGTGCCACAAGTAAAGTATGCTCACAATAGTCAGTAGTTGTCAAATCTACTGGTACAATAAGATCAAAACCTGTGAAAGCATTTCCACCACCACCAAGAGCTGTAGGTTTCTTATAGTACTGCAATCCCATAGCAGCAATGTTTGTTGCTTCAGAAACTGTTGTGTCTATAGCAGATTCTTCTGCATTTGCGTTGAATAAGTTAATTCCAACGACTACTGCGATACCAACTATGATAACGCCAAGAACGATTAAGAGCAATTGTTGCTGACCCATTTGAGTCTCCTTTAAGTTTGTTTAAGTTAAATTTAATTAATTAAGAACTTCTGTAAATATATTTTCTGCTGTT
>JALHTS010000476.1 GCA_022865965.1 Ignavibacteriaceae bacterium | reverse complement strand
AGTCCGTCTGAATATCTTCTTCCGGGAAGTATACGTCCGGTAAATTCATCAACGATGGCAATCTTTCCATCTTCAGTTATAACATATTCATCATCTTTTTCGAAAAGAGAATATGCACGAAGCAATTGAGTTATTGTATGAATTCTTTCACTTGCCTCTGAATATCTATGATAAAGTTCATCCTTCTTCTTCAGCTTTACTTCTGGTGACATGCTTGCATCATTTTCAAATTTGCTTATTTCTGTACCAAGATCAGGAAGTACAAAATATTCTTTTTCAATTCCGCTTCCGCGGGCAAGTTCCTCACGACCTTTTTCTGTTGCATCTATCGTATGGTTTTTTTCATCAATGACAAAATAAAGTTCATCATCAATGATGTGCATGTTCTTTCCTTTTTCTCTTAAGAATTCAAGCTCGGTAGCTAGTAATAATTTTTTGTGAGAAGGTTCGGAAATAAGCTTTGCAAGTTTTTTGCTTTTAGGCAAACCGCGATGCCCTCTAAGCAGAAGAATGCCTGCTTCCGTTTCAGTTCCATTGCCGGAAGTAAGTATTTGCTCTGCTTCCTGGATAATTTTTGCAACATGGCTCATCTGAAGCTTATATAGTCTTTCAACCTTTGGTCTCATGTCATTAAACAGATGATCATCACGATCAACCTGACCTGAAATGATAAGTGGGGTTCTTGCTTCATCAACTAGTACAGAGTCTACTTCATCTACTATAGTATAGTTATGTTTTTTTTGAACCTGGTACTCAAGTCCAACTGCCATATTATCGCGCAGATAATCAAAACCAAATTCGTTATTTGTTCCGTACGTAATATCGCAGTTATATTGTTCTCTCCGCTGTGCGGGATCCATAGTATTAAGAATGCAGCCAATAGTGAGTCCGTGAAACTTAAAAATCTCACCCATCCATTCACTGTCACGTTTTGCGAGGTAATCATTAACAGTAATAAGATGAACGCCTCGTCCTGTTAGTGAATTGAGGAAAAGCGGGAGTGTTGCTACAAGAGTTTTACCTTCGCCAGTAGCCATTTCTGCAATTTTACCCTGATGAAGAACTATGCCGCCAATCAACTGAACATCATAAGGAATCATGTCCCACGTAATTTTACTTCCTGCCATTGTCCAGCTTTTACCAATTAATCTTTCACAAGTGGATTTTACAATTGCAAAAGCTTCGGGAAGAAGTTCATCGAGAACAACTTCGTATTCGTCATTTAATGCGTCTTCTAATTCTTCCAGTTCATCATAAGCAGAGGTTCTATCAAAATCTTCATCTGATTGTAGTCTTTTTCTTATTTCATCAATCTTTTTTCTTGTCTCTTCAGTTCTCTCCTGAATAATTGACTTCAACCCGGCAGTTTTTGCTCTTAATTCGTCATCACTAAGCTTTTTGAACTCATCATAATATTTATTGATTTCGGGAACAATGGGCCAAAGTAACTTTAAATCTTTTTCATACTTGTCGCCGAACATTTTCTTAAAGAAATTACGCATTTAATAAATTTCCTGATTTCTGATTGATGTTAAAAATAAATACACGTGTTTTGATATGCAATTTACGAAATTTTGCATTTGGAAAATCAATAAATATTTACCTGCTAACGCCAGGCATAACTTTGGTCACAACGGGTTTGAGCCGGTGTGAAAAGTCTAATACAAAAAAGAACTCACCCTCAAAGGGCTGTCTCAAAAGTATATTTTACTCATTTGTCATTCCCACGAAAGTGGGAATCCATTTTGTTTTATAGGTTTTGGATTCCCGCCTGCCTGTCAGCAGACAGGTTTTCACGGGAATGACAAGGAAATTCGGACTTATGAGACAACCTGCTTTTTCCAATGGAATAGCTTTGCCAGAGAACAGAGAGAAATCACCCCTTCTCTTCTTAAGAGGTTGTGTGATAATTATTGTTTTCAGGTAGTCGCAGACTTTATGTCTGCGTTTTTAATTATTTTTCGCAACCGTATCCGTAAGACCTCGTCGGTCTTACGAGACCGACGGGAAGGTTGCGACTACCAATTTTCACACAGTCTGTTAAGAGAAGGGGGCGGGAGATGAGTTCCTTATTTAACAAAGAGTTTTTACACAAGCTCGAGTATGTTGAACTATCAGTCCTTAATACAATCCCAATTCTGTTAATATCTTTTTCGTTATTTCTATTCTTGACTT
>JALHTS010000475.1 GCA_022865965.1 Ignavibacteriaceae bacterium | reverse complement strand
ATTTTAATTTTCCTGACATAGTTAGTTTGAAAAATCGGTAAAGAAAAAGGAATCCCCAACCTGTATTCTGTCTTTACTTATTTCATCAACTGCTGTGAAGAAGAAGTTTACTTTATATCTTCCGTCGGGTTCACGAAGGTTACCAAATTTATCCAGCCAGTCATCATATGCTCTTTCAGTAGCGGCAATTTTTATCGAAACATTATAAACAAGATTATTCTTGCTATCTCTTTGTGGACCTGCAACAGAAATTGGCCCTGTGTAAGTGACTTTTAACTGGTCGGGTCTGGAATCAACTATAGTAACTTTGAACACAGTAATTCTCTGAAGCTCCCTAACATATATTTTAGAGGCATTCATTTTGGTTGTTACGCGATCAATTTTAATTTCCGGCGGTTTATTTGGTAAAACTTTTATGCGTTCTTCTTGTGATCCAAATCTTATAATTACTTCTTCCTGATCTAGAAGATCAAAACGTTTTTCCTGTCCGGGTTGAACAATTGTAATCGTTTGTCTGTTCCTTGGATCAATAAAATTCGCCGGAACGCTTCCGGTGTTAATTGCGGTATTCCATGTGTATTGAATAAATGTCTGCTTCGCCGAAATCGGAGATTGCATTATAATTTGTTCTTCAAGTTTTTCGGGATCTTCGGGGGGGGGTATTTCTTCAACAATTTTGTTAAGATCTTGTACTTTCTTGTTGAGCTCGGCAAGTTTTCTTTTTAGTTCTTCATTCTCAACAGGAAGATTAGGGTCGATCTCTATACTGAAGTCTATTCCTAAAGCATAAATTGAGTCCAATAAAGTCATCAAAGAATCTTTCACACTTTTCTGAACAGTTTCTTCTTCCAGAGCAACTCTTCTCAGATCAAGATCGGCACCCTTTAATGCCAGTACTGTAATAACAAATATGTACAGCACCTGATAAATAACAAACTTACTATCTCTGTTTTTATTGATCATTTTATAAAATCTTTATTTTTTAACTACAATTGCTTCAAGCGATTTTAGTCCGGATAATGTTTTATCATCACCGAGAGAATTTGCCGCCTGGTTAAGAGAATTAGCAAGAGTATTAAGTAGCTGAATTTTTTCTGCACTCACACTGTCAAGTTGATTTACTTTTTCTGCAAGAACACTTATTGATGAAAAGTTCTTGTGCATAATTTCACTTAACCGTGCCGATTGTTCTAAAAGCGCCTTGAATTTTTCCATATCCTGCAGACTCATTTCTGTTCCGGCTCCTGCACCTCCAGCACCCTGACTCAATTGCTTCATAAGGTTTTTAGAGTTTTCAATCTGGATTCTTGAGAAGTATTTATCCCTTATGTCTCTTACGTGGTTGACAACGCTCTGAAATTCTAATCCGAGCTGATCAAGCACGGGTTCAAATAATTTTCCAAGAGCAAGAACAATTAATGCCTTTACTTCAAACGGCACTGACAACCCTAAAAAGATTTCTTCACCAAGCTTAATACTGATAAGAAGAATTGCCGCACCGATTAATGGTAATGCCGTTGCAATACTGTCTATAACGCTTGTATAAGAATTAATTATTCTGTCAATCGTAGCGCTTGCAGGTGTTCTGATAATTTCCAGTTTAAGTTTTGAGTAAGCCCGATATGCAAGAAAAACGAAAATTCCGTAAGTAACTAATGGCAACCACCAGAAACGATAGGGTTCAAAATCACCCGTGACCGGTTCCCATCCCGGGAATAATGTTTTAGCAAGGTCGGTTGTTACATTTCCCAGAATCGGAACTGATGAAAGATCAAGAAAGAATGAAAATACCAATGCCACAAGTGATATTACTCCTGCTTTGGCTACTACAGTAAAATGTATTTTCCTTACTGCTGAGCGCGTATATTCTTCAAGCTCTCTTTCCAGCTCGTTGTTTGATATATCCTTTGTTGACAGTATTTCGTTGACTGGTTCTGTTCTTTTTGTTCTACCGATCATTATAATTTATCCTTTAATAAAGTTCTTATTAAATAAAATCCTTTCTTATTATATAGGAGAAAGGGTCAAAAAAGGACAAAGAGATGAATGGATTTTTCAATTATCATACCACCATTCCCTTGGTTAATTTATTTTAATGCTCAATTTTAATCAAACAATGTGTAATTATACCAAAATTTAGCATTTATTATTTAATAATGAATTAATTATCTGTCTTTAGAAGGATTTAATAATTATATGTTACAAAAAATAATAAATCTTAATGACTGGTTAAAACTAATTAATTACTATTTATTAATGAATGGTTAAATATGTCCCACGTATAGGTAAATATTACATTTATTGAAAAATTATTAAACACATTTTATACAGAGTATTTTCATTAAATTAGCAAGAAGAATTTTTAGTGTTATAATATTTTGGTTAAATGAAAAATTTAAGAATATATGAAGCAAATGCACGTGTTTGGATAAAACAATTTGGGGAAGATACGAAGCTTTCTGCAATACCCGACGATTTTATAAATGCTTTACAGCGATGGGGAATGGATTCATTATGGCTAATGGGCATTTGGAAAAATAATCCCGAAGCCATTCAGAAATATTGTTTTGAACCGTTACTTGTTTCAGCATATAACAAAAGTCTACCCGACTGGCAAACAAAAGATGTAATCGGATCTCCATACTCCATCGACAAGTATGAAGTTAATCCTAATCTTGGCAATAAAGACGATCTTCTTGGATTAAAGAAAAAGTTAAATGATGCCGGCATTAAACTAATACTGGATTTTGTTCCAAATCATTTCAGTTCTTATTCGGAACTTCTTGAAACAAATCCTGAAATTTTTCTTCCTGCAGATCAGGCATTATTTAAAGGTGACAGTTACACATTTTTTCAATCGCCATTTGACAAGCAGAAATACTTTACTCATGGACGCGATCCGCTTTTCCCGCCGTGGAAAGATACCGTGCAAATAAATTATTTCAGTAAAGGTGCACGGAAATATCTTATTCAAACACTTAAAGAAATTACTGAAGTCTGTGATGGTGTTCGTTGCGATATGGCAATGCTGCCGTTAAACAATGTGTTTTATAATACCTGGATAGGTGTTCTGAAAAAATACGGTATCGAAAAACCATCCGAAGAATTTTGGAAAGAAGCAATACCCTTCATAAAAAATAAACATAAGGAATTTATATTCATTGCAGAAGCTTACTGGGATCTTGAATGGGAGCTGCAGAAATTGGGATTTGATTTTACGTATGATAAAAGATTAACTGACAGACTTGGCACCGCTGATGTAAGAACAATTAAAGATCATTTAAAGGCTGATGAAGAGTTTCAGTTAAAGTCGGTTCGTTTTCTTGAAAACCATGATGAAGAAAGGGCGGCTGCAAATTTTGGAAAAGATCGTTCTCTTTCTGCTGCGACTATAATCAGTACAATCCCCGGAATGATCCTTTATTACGACGGACAATTTGAAGGTAAAAAAATAAAATTGCCGGTTCAGCTCGGCAGATTTCCACTAGAAAAATCCGATAAAAGAATTAATGTTTATTATGAAAAACTTTTACAAATAACAAAACAGGAAATATTCCGAAAAGGAAATTGGCAAATGCTTGATTGTATTCCGGTATCTCCTAATGATTACAGCAATGAAAATTTATTCACCTGGGAATGGAATTACAATCAAAT
>JALHTS010000474.1 GCA_022865965.1 Ignavibacteriaceae bacterium | reverse complement strand
TTCAATGGTTATGTCGTTGTGCAAATAATGGAGAATATCGGCGAGCATTTCAAACCTTTTGATGAAGTTAAAGAACAGATTCGTCCTGCTGTAGTAAGAGAGAAAAAGTTTGCAGTATTAAAAGCTAAAGCGGATGATGTTTATAAAAAAATAAATGGCGATTTAAATAAAGTTTTGCAATTTGCAGAGAATGTGCAGATTCAGCAAACAGGAAATTTTACACCGCAGGGAAATATTCCAAATATTGGCAGAGATTATGCTTTTACAAACAAATCTCTGAAAATTGATATGAATAAAGTCTCTGAACCTTTAAAGGGACAAAGAGGAATCTATCTTATGAGAGTTATCGAAAGAACTCCTTTCGATGAGAATTTTTATTCAACCCAGAGTTCTAATCTCAGAAATATGTTATTGCAGGAAAAGCGCAGCAGATATGTTAATCAATGGATTGAAAAGCTGAAAGAAACTGCAGACATAGTGGATAATCGATACTTGTTTTATGGTCAATAAATAAGTTCAAGAATATTTTTTGCCCCCAAGTTGAGTAATGATTTGGGGGTTTTCTTTTTTAAAGTTTTATGTAGTTTTAGAAAAAGTATTATACAATTTTTATATGATAATGATCCGGACAATTATCCTTTTAATAGTTTTTACTTCATCTGTTTATTCACAGTATAACGGATATGATTTCGGCATCAGTTCAAGTTTAGTGTACACAACGTCCGCAGATATCTATCTCAATCCCAATTCTACTGATCCTTTTATTCGTAATCGTGCATTCCCGGTAAGTGATATAATCAATCCCGCAATAGAATTCAGATACAGGCTTTCGGAGCCTTTGATAGTTGGTGTTGGTACGGAATATATGATAACAAAGCAAATAGGAAGAAACCTGATTGTATTCGAAGGTAACAATGAAATAAGCTTGGAAACTGAAGATGGGTTTATTTTTGTTCCAATAGAGTTATCATTATACTATCAAATGCCTTTTTCAACTCAGAGTTTTAAATTTCTGATGGGTGGCGGTGCTGGCTTTTATATAGGTGAATTTTCCCGAACGTTTGGAGATACTGAAATTTCCACATTAGAAAGACAAACTGCTTTCGGTGTTCACGTTTCTGTTTCTATGGAATACCTGGTTATTGATAGATTAGGATTAAGGCTCGAAATGAAATTCCGTGATCCGGAATTTAAATCTAAGAGTAAGTACAATAGTAACATTGTGAATTATAATGGTAACCTGATAACTATCCTTCGGGATACCTTTGATACAAGAGTAAATGTTAACGGAATTGCTTTTATTTTAGGTGCCGCTTTCTATTTTTAATTTGATTTTCAAACCATTTCCATTAAATTCATTCCACCATTATTCAATCTGTTTATGAAAAAGAAAATTATTTACCTAACAGGATTTATGGCTGCCGGTAAGAGTACAATCGGACCAATACTCGCAAATACTTTAGGCTGGGATTTTAAAGATATTGACAGAGTAATGGAGCAAAAAGCCGGGAAGAAAATAACGCAGATCTTTTCTGATGAAGGTGAAATATATTTTCGTGAATTAGAGAATAATACCTTA
>JALHTS010000057.1 GCA_022865965.1 Ignavibacteriaceae bacterium | reverse complement strand
TTTCTTTTGCATAGAAATAAGTTTTTTTCATCAACTTGTTTTTCAGAAATACAGCTACAAACAACCCATCAAAAAAACTCTGATGATTAGGCGCAAGAATAAAAGGACCATCAGGGATGTTTTCTATTCCTTCGCCTTTAAGTCTGAAATAAAGTCTTAGGAAAACTTTTGCGGAATTCTTAATCAAGTTATGAGTAAACCAGCTTTTAGGCAGATCAATATCTAACTGTTCTTTTAAAATACTTCCCCAATCAATCGCTTCAGTACTCAAATGAGTTTTTGTTTCTTTAACATGCTCACTCAATTTTGAAATGTTTGAATAAGAGAGCAGTTCATTCTCTTTCATCTTAATTCCAAATGTTGATTCCAGATAAACCAAAAGATTCAACTTATCAAGTGAATCTAATCCCAAATCAATTTCCAGATGATCGGCTGGATGGACTTTACACTCTTTATTCGTTTCAATGAATTCTTTAAGCAACTGGTATTCACGAAAATCCGGTTCCTCGATTTTTTGTTTTTCAGATTTTAATGTTGTTTCAAGATCTGGTAAAAGGAATCTTTTAAGTTTGCTTAATCTAGTTCTGGGAAGCGGTTCATTGATTATCGAAAACTTCATCAGTTTTTTATACGGAGTCACGGATTGATTATATTTATCAATCACCATCAATCTAAAATGCTCTTCTAAATTTTCGATTCCGCTCTCACTAACTTTCTGAAAATCGGGATAAATCACTGCGTGAAGCATATCAGATTTTTCGAACACTCCTATTTCACTGACCAAATCTGTCATTCCAACAATTTTAAATTCGATTTCTTCCGGATTAATATTTTTTCCGTTTGAAAGAATAATTATTTCTTTTTTTCTTCCGGTTATAAAAATCCTGTTCTCCTCATCAAGATATCCCAAGTCACCAGTATAAAGCCAGCCGTCTTTTATTATTGCAGCAGTTTCTTCAGGACGATTGTAATAACCCTTCATTACATTTCTTCCGCGGTTAACAATTTCACCGTCAATAATTTTTACTTCGTTTGTCTTTAGTGGCTGACCCGCAGAACCGGGAAGTACTTTGCCCGGCCGACTGAATGTAATCATTGGAGCTGTTTCAGTCATTCCGAAACCTTCAAGCAGTTCGAAGCCTAATGTTTTAAAATCTTTAGCAACTTCAACATCCAGAGCCGCACCCCCGCAGACCATATATTTTATATGTCCGCCGAATTTCTGATGTGCTGTTTTGAAAATTTTTCTTGAAAAAGAAAGTGAATTTCTTTTCTTGGCAATCTTGAACAATAATTTTGCAACACCGCTTTTATTTATTTTATCTTTTATTCCTTTGCGGATTAAATTATAAAATCTGGGTACGCCGATAATAATATTAATTCCGTTGTTCTGAAGCGTGCTCATTATATCTTCAGAAGCCATTGATGGTGAGAAAACAGCAGTTGAACCTGTATAAAGTGTAACAATAGCAGTACCAAGCAATGGGAAAATATGATGCAGAGGAAG
>JALHTS010000009.1 GCA_022865965.1 Ignavibacteriaceae bacterium | reverse complement strand
TTCTTGCACCGGGATTAAAAGAATTCGGCGAAGATCCTGGTATTGATAAACTCATTAGAAAATATGGTTATATAACTACTCCCGAAGTACTGAAATTTGTAAAAGAGAATGACGACTTGCGCAATAACCTGAGCGCTGCCGCTCATCTAATTCACGGTTCATCTGAAGGAAGATTTAAAATTACGTATTGTCCCGGTCATATCACCAAAGAAGAAATTGAGAGTGTAAATTTCAATTATGCCGATTTGGAAACAATGATGAAAAAATACAACCCGGAGAAATTGAAAGACGGATTCAAAACGATGCCCGACGGAGAGGAAATTTTTTACATCTCAAATCCCGCACTTGGTTTATGGGCATACAAAGGAAAATTTAGTTAAAAAATTAAAATGGAGAAAAAATGTCTAAAGCAGATATCGGATTAGCTGGATTAGCTGTAATGGGTGAAAACCTTGTTTTGAATATGGAAAGTAAAGGATTTACCGTGGCGGTATATAATAGAACCGTAGAAAAGGTTGACAACTTTGTTAATGGTAGGGGAAAAGGTAAAAATATAATTGGTACTCACTCGATTGAAGAATTGGTAAAATCATTGAAAACACCACGCAAAGTTATGTTAATGGTTAAAGCCGGTAAACCTGTGGATGATTTCATTGAAATGATTATTCCTCACCTCGAAAAGGGAGACATCATTATCGATGGCGGAAATTCACATTTCCCAGACACCAACAGAAGGACCAAGTATGTTGAGAACAAAGGTTTATTATATATCGGTACCGGCGTATCCGGCGGAGAAGAAGGAGCCTTTCTTGGACCATCAATAATGCCCGGTGGCTCTAGCGCTGCCTGGCCTCATGTAAAATCAATATTTCAGTCTATTGCTGCAAAAGTTACAGATGGTACTCCGTGCTGTGATTGGGTTGGAGAGAATGGTGCTGGTCATTTTGTGAAAATGGTGCATAACGGCATTGAATATGGTGACATGCAGCTTATTTGCGAAGCATATCAGATTATGAAAGATCTTATAGGCATGAGTTATAATGAAATGCATAAAGTTTTTAAAGAGTGGAATGAAGGAGAATTAGATAGTTATCTCATAGAAATAACCAGAGATATTCTTGATTTTAAAGATGAAGATGGTCTGCCGCTGGTTGAGAAAATATTAGACACTGCTGGTCAAAAAGGAACTGGGAAATGGACTGTTCTTGCATCTTTAGATACAGGGGCTCCCCTTACTCTAATTGGTGAAGCAGTTTACGGACGAACACTTTCTGCCATGAAAAATGAAAGAGTAGAAGCTTCCAAAGTCTTGTCCGGCCCAAGACCAAAATTTGAAGGGGATAAGTCTGCTTTCATTGAAGATTTGAGGAAAGCTTTATATGCATCTAAGTTAGTTTCCTATGCTCAAGGTTATGTACTGATGAGATTGGCAGCAGAAGAATATAAATGGAACTTGAATAACGGCGGAATCGCTTTAATGTGGCGAGGTGGTTGTATTATTCGATCAGTA
>JALHTS010000473.1 GCA_022865965.1 Ignavibacteriaceae bacterium | reverse complement strand
ATTGTGTGAACTGCTGCCATTCCACTTCCGCAGCCGAGTGCTTTATGTCCTCTTTCAAGTTCGGCAATTGCATTTTCCATTGCTTCAATAGTTGGATTGAGCATTCTTGTATAGATATAACCTTTTTCTTCACCTGCAAATAGTGACGCTCCATGCTGTGCTGATTTAAACTTAAAAGTTGATGTTTGATAAATCGGCGGTACAACAGAACCATATTCGTTTTCATCAATGCCTGAGTGGACACATTTCGTTTGAAAATCTATTTTGGAGTGTTTTTTCATTTTCTTCTCCCGTATAAAAATCCCCAAAAGGGGAAGTTTGTCTGAATTTTCTAAATAATTACTGACACAAAAATAAGAAATTCTATTGAAATAAATTTTGGAAGGCGCGGATTTAAATAATCCGCATGCGAATAAAATTGAATAGATTATTCTTTAACAAATTTATATGGCAGGAATTCAATAAAATTATCTACATACAGATCAAAAGCTTTGACTTTACCATTTTCAATTTCAAATGGGAAAACTCTTATTCCATAAGCTGGGTCCGAATAGGTGCATAAAAATCTGTTATTGCCAATGTACTCGAGTTTACCTTTCATCCGCGAATGATGTTGTAAAATCAATTCAAGATAATTTTCTTTTTGAATTAGATCTGCATAACCGTAAATATCATTTATATACCTTCCAGCAACTTCATAAAGATCGAACTCTGGTTTTATGTTCATATTAGCAGAATCTTTCAAGGCCAAAACCTGATTGTCGGTTTGTTCTTTCTGTTTAATTGCTCTCTGAAATACAAAATCATTATAATTTCTGTATGGTAAACCGAGATAAGCATCAATAATTTCCCATTTCAACATTTGAAAAAATGCATTTTGATCATTATTAGTTAGAACAACTATACCAAGATTTTCGGAGGGCACAAGAGTTACAGATGTAACAAATCCATTGACTCCGCCAGTATGGGAAACAATTTCTTTTCCCTCATAATCTTCCAGACTCCATCCTAATCCATACAAAGTAAAGTTTGATTGGTTAAAAGGATGGCGACTTCTTCTAACTATGGTTTGTGGATATCTTGTTCTTTCAATTACATTATATGGAATTACATTTTCTCCATCATATCTGCCGCTATCTAGTTGAGCGATTATCCAGTGACTAATTTCATTTACAGAAGAACCTATACTTCCGCAAGGTGCAAGATTATCAATGTTCTGAAAAGGTATCAGAGACATTTTACCTTCAACATAAGTATGAGGCTTTGCAATATTTTCTGATTCAAAGTAATCTGTTGATAAGGCTGTTGTGCTATTCATTTTTAATGGAAGAAATAATCTTTCTTTAAGATAGTCTTCCCATTTTAATCCGGAAATTTTTTCAATTACTTTTCCTGCAATAGCATAGCCGGCATTAGTATAACCGTATTTTGTGCGAAAATTATAAAGAGGAGTGAGCTTTCCGAATTTTTCAAGTACTTCATCGCTTGTGAGGTCCGAAGTCCAATACATAAAGTCACCCTGAAAAGTCTCCATTCCCATTCGGTGGGAAATTATATCGATTAGATTTAACTCATTCGTAACCCATTCATCCTTCATCTTAAAATCGGAAAGATATTTTATAACCTTATCCTCGAGCTTTAATTTTTTTTCATGTTCAAGCAAAGCAAGAGCTGTTCCCGTAAACGCTTTTGTATTTGAACCGATCATAAACAAAGTGTTTTCATCGATCTTATCATTAGAACCGAGTTCTTTAACACCATAACCTTTTACAATAACAACTTTTCCATCTTTTACAACAAGAACAGCTGCACCAGGAATTTGCCATTGTTCAAGCGCACGTTCAACGTAAATATCCAGGCTATCTGTTATGAATGATGGTGTTTCCTGAGCAAAAACATTGACGGAAGAAAGAAGAAGTAAAAGAAAAATTATATAAAACTTTTTCATGGTATTTCCTTTAAGATTATGTGTAAAACTAAGAAAAATATTTTAAGAGTTTTTATATTTGTCTTATTATGAAATAGATTAAAAAATTAAATTTTCTATATGTCGATGCCATCGACACGTTGTTTGAACGTGTCGATAATAGTAAAATATTTCGACACGTTGATTGGATATGTCGAAATAAACCTATATTTTTAGCTTAAAAAAGAGCAGAAATGTTTGATCGAACTAAACCATATAATAGCTTACCTTTGCTTCCACCACGAGAAAATCTTGCAAATGAAGAAATACTGAGAGAAGCGATAAAAGCAAATAAGGCTTTGGCTGAATTAAAAGGTATTGCCCACACAATTCCAAATCAGGCTATTCTTGTTAATACTCTTCCTTTACAGGAGGCAAGAATAAGTTCTGAAATAGAAAATGTACTCACAACAAACGATTTACTTTATGAAGCTCTTTCAGCCTCAAAGAATAATTATGACCCACAAACAAAGGAAGTTTTAAGGTACCGTGAAGCACTTTGGACTGGATATAATGAATTAAAGAAAAGAGGGTTATTAACTACAAATCTTTTTGTAAAGCTGTATCAAAAGATTAAAGAAACGGATGCCGGAATTAGAAATACGCCTGGAACAACAATCAGGAATTCAAAGGGAGAAATAATTTATACACCACCTGAAGGCGAGAAGATCATTCGTGACATGCTTAAAAACATTGAAGATTACATTCACAATAAAGATCATAAAACTGATTCATTAATTAAACTTGCTGTTATTCATTATCAGTTTGAAGCTATCCATCCGTTCATTGATGGAAATGGGAGAACGGGAAGAATTATTAATATCCTTTATATAATTCAGCAGGAACTTTTAGAACTGCCTGTTATTTATTTAAGTCGTTATGTTATAGAAAATAAAAATAAGTACTACAATTACTTGAGAAATGTAACGGAAAAAAATGATTGGGTCCCATGGATATTATATATACTCGAAGGAGTAAGCTCAACTGCAATCGACACAATAAAAAAAATTAAAGAGATAAAAAATCTTTTTGATAAAACTCTTGAAGAAATGAAATTAAAACTTCCTTCAAAAGTGTACTCAAAAGAATTGATTGAACTACTATTTACAAATCCATATTGT
>JALHTS010000056.1 GCA_022865965.1 Ignavibacteriaceae bacterium | reverse complement strand
GGTGTAGTAAGCAATGCGGTTAAAAGAATGTCTGAAGGAGAGCTGCTTCAAATTCAGAAAACACGCAAACTTGATATTGACGAAGAAACTTACTTTAAAGTAATTTCCGATAAAACTGCATCACTGCTCGAAACTTGCTGTGTAATTGGTGCAATGAGTGCAACAGATAATCCTGTGCATCATGAAGCTTTAAGAAAATTCGGACATTCAATAGGAATTTCTTTTCAGATAAGAGATGATATTCTTGACTATGAAGGCACTGCAAGTCTTACCGGTAAACCTGTTGGTGGTGATATAAAAGAAAAAAAGATTACACTTCCATTGATTTACTCACTTCGTCAGGTTTCCGAACGTAAAGCTGCTGAGATTAGAAAATTGCTAAAGAATGGAAAAAACAAGGATAAAGTTAAACACATAGTTGAATTTGTAAGGGAGAATAATGGAATTGATTATGCTTTGCAAACTGCGCAAAGATATTCTCTTGAAGCAAAAGAATCTCTTAAAATATTTCCTGACACTCCTGCCAAGATTGCACTTGAATCATTAGTAGATTTTATTACCGAGAGAAAAAATTAACTTTTCCCTTTTTTAATCTCTTCCTTAAACAAGAATCCTTTAACGGGTTCTCTTAAAGTAAGTACAGGACAAGGTGCTTTTCTTACAACTTTTTCAGCAGTACTTCCGAATAGAATATGTTCAACACCTGAATGACCGTGTGTTGCAATAATTATCAGATCAACATCAGATTCAACCGCCGTATCAATTATTTCAACAAACGGCTTGCCCGTTTTAATAATTGTTGAGACCTTTATCTCCTGGGGAATTTCTGTCTTTGATAGTTTATTTAATTCCTCTTTAGCTCTTTCGTCAAATTCCGTTGTTACAGTGGGAATAGCAATTTGACCCATACTGAAATCGGGCGGATAAATTACTGGTTCAACAACGTAAATTAAGAGTAATTCTGACTTAAAAATTTTTGCAAAATTGACAGCATATTTCAAGGCGCTTTTGGAATAATCTGAGAAATCGATAGGCACTAATATTTTATTTATTTGCATTTCCATGATCATCTTCCTCCGATAATTTTAATTTTTTGTTAAGAAGATAAAAATAATCTTCATTTAATTTTCTGAGGCGAGCTGCAATAATGCTTGAGATTCCATCAAGAATTTTTATTCCTTTTTTTGGATATCTCTCAATAAATTCATCCAAATCAGGTTTGAAAATAACAGAAACTCTTACTTCAGTTTGTGCGATTGCAGATGCCGATCTTTTTTCACCATCTACTAAAGCTAGTTCACCAAAAAAGTCTCCCTTCGAAAAAGTTGCCAGGTTTATTTTTTCCCCATCTTCATTTTCCCTATAAATCTTCACTTCGCCTTCTCTTATAATGTATAAACCTATTCCCGGATCACCCTGATAAAAAATATATTCTCCCGGGACATAACTCCGATTATGAATAATTTTCATAAGCAGGTCAAGATCTCTTTTTCTTAATGATTGGAATAATGGAATCGGTTGAAGTGATTGTTTAAGATCTTTTTTTTCAGTTTGAGGATTAAAAATGTTTGTCCAGAAACTGCTATGAACGACTTTTTCTTTTTCTGATTTCATACTCTGCCTTTTTAATTAAAAATTCCCGATTCAGCAACACGCCATAATTTCTGGCATGGAAATCTGTTTTCGTAAAATGCTCTTCCAACAATAACCGAATCAATGCCTTCATTAATTAAGGATTGCAAATCCATTAATTCATCTTTATTTCTTATTCCGCCTGAATGTGTTACTTTGCAATTAGAATTTTTGGCGATATTCAAAGAATATTGGATGTTTGGACCTTGTAGTAATCCGTTACGATTTACATCAGTTACTATAAATCTGTCAATTCCAATCTCAGCCATTTCTTTTGCAAAACCGATATAATTAATTCCGGTTTTTTTTCTTCGTCCTCTTGTAACTAATTCCTCATCAATAATATCAAGGCATATTACAACTTTAGTTGGTCCATAAAGTTGAAATAATCTATCAAATTCTTTTTTGTTTTCAATTGCCATCGTATTGATTGCCATTCGGCTAACGCCACTATCCATAACTACTTTTGCATCATCAAGATTTCTGATTCCTCCAGAAAATTCAACCGGAATAACAACCGATGAACAAATTTTTTCAATAATTTTTAAATTTTTATGAGAATGATCAATCGCTCCGTCAAAATCAACAATGTGAATCATTTTTGAATTTTCTGCACGCCAAAGTTTTGCCATTTCAACAGGATCATTTCCATACTCAGCGCAATTTAATTCTGGAATTCCCTGAACTACTCTAACTGTCTTTCCATCTTTGATGTCTATTGAAGGTATTACTAGTAAAAATCTGTGGATATTCATTTTTTCTGAAATGTTTTCTTTATTTACTCGGTTAAAAAATAATCAAAGACTCAGACAAAATAAACTTAAATGATGATATTTAGTCTGAATTACTTTCGAATTTCAATTTATAATATTTTTACTAAATAATTCATTCCTTCAAGTCATCTTAACAATTGTCTCATCAAAGTGTAATATCGGGTAAAATTTATTGATTTTTTGAAGAAATTGTTATCTAATTAATTAAACCGAGTAGATGCAATAAATAAATATCAAATTAAAAATTGAGAAAATAAGCTAAAATCTTGACATTGAAAACTATATTAAGCATATTTCACCATAATGAGTAGAGATTTTATTCTAAAAACCAGCCGAAATGATATTCTCAGAATTACGGCTTATGGTTTGAATAACCAATTTTCTTCTCCTTGTTTGATATTAGTCCATGGATTTAAAGGTTTTAAAGATTGGGGATTCTGGAATCATACTGCAGATTTTTTTGCAGACAAAGGTTATTTCGTTATTTCTTTTAATTTTTCACATAATGGTATAGGTGATAATTTATCCGAATTCAATGAATTAGATAAATTTGCCCAAAACACATTTTCTTTAGAAATTGCTGAGCTTTCGGAATTAATTGAAAATTATAAAAATGGCTTTTTTGGCGAAACAGTAAATTCAAAAATTGGATTGATTGGTCATAGCCGCGGTGGTGCAGTTTCAATTTTAACTGCTGCAAAAAATGATTCTATTAATGCTTTAGCCGTATGGGCTTCAATTGCTAAAATTGATAGATATACAGAACGGCAAAAAAATGAATGGCGAAAAAAAGGATTTGTTGAAGTTCTGAATTCGCGTACAAATCAAATGATGCGATTGAATATATCATTACTTGAAGATATTGAAAAGAATAAAGAAACTTCGATGAATATGGAAAAAGCTGTAAAATCTTTACAGCGTCCTTTTCTGATTGTGCACGGTGAACAAGATGTATCTGTTCCTGTTAAAGAGGCTAATCAGCTTTATGAGTGGTCTGATAAAAATCATAGTAAAATTTGTATAATCCCTACTACGGGACATACTTTCAACATCACTCATCCTTTTAATGGATTGAATGATAAATTTGAAAGAGTTTTATTCGAAACAGAAATTTTTATTAATAACAATTTATTTAAGGAAAATAATGATGATAAAAGAGTCAGCTAAAAATAGCAAGATGTTGAAAACACTAAGTTTAGTGAAATCTTCGAAGCTGTTTTGGATTTTATCTTTTACAGTTTTGACAGCAATTTCCGCTCAAATTGCTATTCCGGTTAAACCTGTTCCATTTACATTACAAACTATGATGGTTGTACTGGCAGGAGCATTTCTTGGTGCGAGAAACGGTGCTTACAGCCAGATTATTTATTTAGCTCTAGGTTCTATTGGATTGCCAATATTTGCTCAAACTCCTGATGGATTAGTTGGATTTGCCAGATTATTCGGTCCAACTGGTGGATATCTATTAGCATTTCCAATTGCAGCTTATTTAACAGGTTATATAATTGAAAAAAATAAAAGTTATATACCGGTTGTGCTTGCAATGTTTGCAGGCAATGTAGTTATCATTTTATCAGGTATGTCGTTCTTGTATACTTTTTATATTCGCGATCTTTCTGAAGCATTCATACTGGGAGCCGCAATATTTTCACTATGGACTATTGTGAAGGTTTTCGCTTCAGCTGCAATTTATTTTGGAATTAAAAAATCAATTAAATAAATATTCTTATTATTCTAATGATGTCTGCATTCGGGATTAAGAATTTCATATTTGTCTTAGTCTTTTTAGCAGCTAGTGGATTTTTTATTTACAGCTGTTTTAAACTAATTAGTTATCTTAAAGTTGCTAAGAAAAAAGATGACCGTTTTGATAACATCGGTGAAAGACTAAAAAGAGTTTGGACTATAGCATTTGCACAATCCAAGCTTCTTCGTGATCCTGTAGCAGGCACACTTCATTTTCTTATTTTTTGGGGATTCATTCTTTTCATTATTGCAGTTCTTGAGTCAATAGTTCAAGGTTTTTACTCACCATTTTCGCTCGAATTTCTTGGATCATTTTATTCCGTAATTACAATTATTCATGAAATTTTTGCGCTTTTAGTAATTCTATCTGTTTTAGTTTCACTTTATAGAAGATTTATTATTAAAGTTCCTCGACTTGATGTTGAGAAATCTGGTAAAATTGATGCTGCATTCGTTTTGCTGATGATAATGTTTGTTTGTATTACAATGTTCGGACAAAATGCTTCTGCAATTGCAATGAATGGATTCATTCAGCATGAAAATGAATTTAGACCTATTTCTGCTTCGTTAAGTAAAATAATTTTTATTGATGGTTCTTCCGCTGGATTTTTCTACGAATTTTTCTGGTGGGCACACATAATTATAATTTTTGTCTTCCTAAATTTTTTACCGTATTCAAAACATCTTCATGTTTTAAGTTCAATTCCAAATGTATTCTTTGCAAATCTGGAACCTGAAAGAAATACATTAAAGACACTAAATCTTGAAGATGAAAATGCAGATCAGTTCGGCGTTTCGGATATTGAACATTTTTCCTGGAAGCAATTATTGGATGGATATTCTTGCACAGAGTGTGGAAGATGCACTTCTGTATGTCCGGCTAACATAGTTGGAAAAACATTATCTCCAAGAAAAATCATAGTTGATATAAGAGCTAGAACTGAAGCTAAAGCTCCTTTACTTGTTGCCGGAAAAAATGATGAAGAAGTTTTCAAGAAAACTCTTGTTCACGATTACATAACTGATCTTGAATTATGGCAATGCACAACCTGTATGGCTTGTGTTCAGGAATGTCCGGTTATGATCGAACATATTGATTCCATTGTTGATATGCGCCGTTACCTGGTTCTTTCAGAATCTCAATTTCCATCGAATCTTAATAGCGTTTTTAAGAGTATTGAAACTAACTTTTCACCGTGGGCTTTCAATCCTGCAGACAGAGCGGACTGGGCTGAAGGATTAAATATCAAAACAATGGCTGAAGATAGAAACACTGAATATCTTTTCTGGGTTGGTTGTGCAGGATCTTTTGATGACAGATATAAAAAAGTTTCTCGTGCATTTGCAACATTGATGCAGAAAGCCGGCGTTGATTTCAGAATACTTGGTTCAGAGGAAAAATGTAACGGTGATACCGCAAGAAGATTAGGTAATGAATATCTGGCTCAGATGATGATGATTGATAACGTTGAGACATTGAACAATTACGGAGTGAATAAAATAGTAACAGCTTGTCCGCATTGTTATCACTCACTTAAAAACGAGTATAAACAATTTGGTGGAAACTTTGAGGTCAAGCATCATACTGAAATAATTTCTGAACTTATTGAAGAAGGAAAAATCAAATTAAACGGTTCAAAGGAATCACAAAAAATAACTTATCACGATTCTTGTTACCTTGGCAGATATAATGATATATATAATCCACCCAGAAAAACTTTAAATAAAATTTCATCAATTGAACTGGTGGAAATGAAACGCAATAAAAGCCGGGGTTATTGTTGCGGTGCCGGCGGTGGAAGAATGTTTCTTGAGGATGAAGAAGGTGGAAGAATTAACGAAGAAAGAACTCGAGAAGCACTTGAAACTAATGCTTCAACAGTAGCTTCTGCCTGTCCATTTTGTATGACGATGTTAACTGACGGCGTTAAACATTTTGAAAAAGCCGATGAGGTTTTTATAAAAGATATTGCTGAAATTGTTCTCGAAAATTCTAATTAACTATCAATAACCACTATTCAGGAGGTGTTCATGGAAAAGTATAATGATTTAGTAAGATTCGTTCAGGGTCTGGAACCAGATTTCCAAAAGTTCTATGAAAAAGGACAATCTGCTGCAGGTACGCGCGTAAGAAAAGGTTTGAGTGACTTACGCAAGCTTTGTCAGGAAGTCAGAAATGATGTTCAGACAGTTAAAGCTGAGAGAAAAGCTGCTAAAGGTTAATCTTACTTAAATTCTAACAAACTCTAAGGCTGAGTTATTTATAGCTCAGCCTTGTTTTATATCTATGAAAAAGATTTGGATTTCAACATTACTTCTTTCATTTGTATTCGTTGCAGTTATTGTTTTACCGATTGATGACTCTAAAACTCAAGCTGTAACCAAAACTGATAATGTGGATTCTTTAATCACGGTTACAATTTCAATTGTCGGGGATTTAATGTGTCATTCAACGCAGTATAATTATGCAAGGGTTGAAAGTGATTCATTTGATTTCAGACCTGTTTACAGAGAAGTTAAAAATTTTCTTTCATCAGCTGATTTGGCAATTGGAAATTTAGAAACTGTTACGGCAGGAAAAGCAGAAGTTTATTCGGGTTATCCGTTTTTCAACACTCCGGATGATTACATTGTTGCACTAAAAGATGCCGGATTCGATTTGCTTGTTACTGCAAATAATCACGCGCTTGATCAAGGTGAAAAAGGTGTCTTTAGGACAATTGAACAAATACTAAAAAACAATCTCAATTATGTTGGAACTTTCACTTCAGAAAATGATCGTGATTCAATAAGAATTTTATGTTTAAAAGGAATTAGAATTGCCGTTCTCTCATATACTTACGGTACTAATGGAATTCCGAAACCAAAGAGTAAAGATTATATCGTCAATCTTATTGATTTCGATTTAATTGAAAAGGATATTAAATCGGCAAGAGAAAAAGAAGCAGACCTAGTTTTAGTTTATTATCATTTTGGTGAAGAATATCAGAGGCTTCCAAATCAATTTCAGAGGGATGTTGTAAACAATACAATTGAATTTGGCGCAGATATAATAATCGGTTCGCATCCTCACGTTATTCAGCCAACTGAATATTATAAAACTTACGGCGCAAGACTTGATACCGGATTTGTAATTTATTCACTCGGCAATTTTATTTCAAATCAGCGCTGGCGGTACTCAGATACTGGTTTAATCTTAAATATTGAGTTGACAAAGAACTATACTACTAATTCGATTTTTATTTCTGATGTTAATTTCATTCCAACCTGGGTTTTCAGAGGGAATACTGATCCTGGGAAAGAGTTTATAATTCTTCCTTCTCAAAAATTTAATGATTCAACATATTATTTCCTTTCGAACAGTGAACGATTGAAGATTAAAGAAGCATTTGAAGATACAAAATCGATCCTTACAAAATTTAATGATAGAATAAGACTTTATGATTTACTTTGATATTCAGCATTCTGATAAATTCAGAAATACTTTAATCATATTTGCTGCGTTCTAAAAGAAATCTACTAATAATTGTGAAAAACAAATCAGCTTTATCCTTAATATTTCTTACTGTATTCATTGACCTTTTAGGCTTTGGTATTTTGATTCCAATCCTTCCTTCATTTGCGAAAAAAGAGTTAGGTGTAGATGAAGCAGCAATCGGCATTGCAATTGCAATCTATTCATTTGTTCAATTTCTATTTAATCCGCTTTTTGGAAAATTATCGGATAAACACGGCAGAAAGCCGGTGATTGTAATCAGTCTGTTACTTAATGCAATTGGTTACATAATTTTTGCATATACACATTCCTATCTTATGTTACTTCTCTCCAGAACTATTGCTGGTATTGGTGGAAGCAGCATTGGTGTTGCGCAGGCTTATATCGCTGATGTAACTACTAAAGAAAATCGTTCCAAAGGAATGGGACTGATTGGTTCTGCATTCGGACTTGGCTTTGTTTTCGGTCCGTTAATCGGTGGTTTATTATCAGACTATGGTTATATGGCAACCGGATTTGCTGCAGCAGGATTTTCAATCCTCGCTTTTATTTTAACATTTCTCTTTCTACCGGAATCAAATCTCAACAGGGAAGAGGCACCGATCAGAAAAAGAACTTTATTTGATATAAAAGGAACAAAAAAGATATTATCTAAACCTGATCTTGCCATTCTGGTATTGCTGTTTTTTATCCTCACTTTTTCTTTTGCAAATATTTACGGAACATTTGCTTTATTAGGAATACAGGTTTACGGATTCACAGATCTTCAAAACGGTTATATGTTTGGAATAATCGGGTTAACTTCAGCAATTGTTCAGGGTGGACTGATAGGTTATATAAACAAGGTGTTTTCTCGTAAAACGATCATATCTGTTGGGGCTTTTATTATTATGGTAAGCTTAGCTTTGATTCCATACGGAGGAACGTTTTTAGGTCTTGCAGTAATTTCAATTTTTCTTTCCTATGGAACTGGAACTCTTCAACCAACAATTTTAAGCTTAATTTCTGAAGTAACTTCCGACGCAGAACAAGGCGTTACATTGGGTATTAATCAATCTTTTTCTGCATTTGCCAGGGTTTTAGGACCATTGTGGGGAGGATTTGCATTTGAATTCCTTGGTTATCCTTTCCCATTCTTAACAGGAGCTGTATTTACACTGTTTATTTTTCTGTTAAGTCTATTTTACTTGCCTAAGAAAATAAAATTAAACTAAATCATCTCTATTTTTCTTTGTGAGATATTGGACAGTATCTCTTACTTCCTGAACATTTTCTCTGTTACAAACCAGCAATGCATCTTTAGTATCAATAACTACAATATTCTGCAATCCTATAACCGATGTAAATTTCTCCGGCGAATAAATATAAGAATCTTTTGTTCTATCTGTATGAACATCACCAACGAGAGCATTATTACTCTCATCTTTTTTACTTAACTCATAGACAGTTTCCCAACTGCCGACATCACTCCAGTCAAATTCACCTTTAATCATAAATACTTTATCTGATTTTTCCATAATCCCATAATCTACCGAAATGCCTTTTATAGAATTAAAAAGAGTTTCAAGTGAATTATTTAAGTCCTTTGTTTTGATAGACTTATCGAAATTATCTAATGCTTTAGATAATTCAGGAAGATGTCTTGATATTTCATCTAAGATCACATCTGCTCGCCAAACAAACATTCCCGAATTCCAAGAGTAATCTCCTGATTTCAAATAAGATTTTGCTTTTTGAATATTTGGTTTTTCTACGAATTTGATAACCCTATGTATCTTATTTTCAACTCTAGTTTTTTCAAAATTTATGTAACCGTATCCGGTATCAGGACGAGTTGGTGTAATACCAAAGGTAATTAATCCTTTTGATTGATAAGCGAAATCCATTGCTCTGTTTAAAGTTTCAATGAAAAGTTTATTATTCTTTATAAGATGATCAGCTGGTAAAGTAACAAAAACAGCATCTCTGCTTTTCTTATTGATGATTTTTGCAGCAAGTCCAACGCAAGGTGCAGTATTTCTACCAATTGGTTCTGCAACAATATTTTCTTTTGGCAGGAAAGGAAGTTGCTCCTCAACCAAAGCTTTCTGGACTTTATTTGTTATGATTAGGATATTTTCAGGCGGAACAAAATTTTTAATTCTTGAAACAGTTTCTTGTATCATGGTCTGTTGACCAAAAATATTCAACAACTGCTTGGGAAGATTTTTTCTGCTTCTTGGCCAGAAACGAGAACCGACTCCGCCTGCCATAATGAGAATATATTTTTCCATGAACCTTATAGAATTTGTTTTATAATAATTGATTCAAATATAATCATCTGAAATTGTTTATAGAATCACTTTTATGATTTATTTTGCAAAGTAAATATTCAAAGAAAAGTTATGTCTAATATTTCAAACATTCAAAAGTTATTAAAAAGGTTTCGTGCAATTATTTATGGAATACTTTTTTCGGGTGACGAAAGACTATGTCCATTGTGCGGAAAGAACTATAAAAAATTTGGGAAGGGAGGAGTAGAAAAAAGAGAAGATTCTCAATGTATGAATTGCGGATCGCTGGAGAGACACAGATTTCTTTGGTTATTTCTTGAAAGAGAAACCAGAACTAAATCAAGCAAAAATATATCGACTCTGCACATAGCGCCAGAGGAATGTTTGGAAAAACATCTTAGAAAATATTCAAGAGAATATATTACATCCGATATTGAAGGAAAGAATGTTGATATTAAAATTGATATAAGAAATATTCCGTTTGAGGATGAAACTTATGATCTCATTCTTTGCAGTCACGTTCTTGAGCACGTTGATGATGACAGAAAAGCTTTGCGGGAATTTTTAAGAATTCT
>JALHTS010000472.1 GCA_022865965.1 Ignavibacteriaceae bacterium | reverse complement strand
TTCTTCTTCTATGAAATCATAATGTTTTGCAAATAGTAAATCAATCTTTTTAGCGCCTTCTTTCCAGCCTCTTAGATTAAAATACCCTACACAAAAATCAGAACGGTGGGATACTTCGAGCGAATCGGATAAACCTTTAGTTAAAAAGTTCTCAATGTTATCAAAAATTTTAGGCATTGGTTACCAGAATTAGTTGATAGTAAATTTTTGCCTTACCCACCAAGTCGGCATCCCGAGAATAAGAAAATGGTAAAAGGGAATGACTTGCAATCCGTGCATCTAAAGTTAAAAACAACCAATAAAAATTAAACAAAGAATATGTAAGAATCGATAGCTAGTTAAATATTTGATTATGTTTTGTTTATAAGTATGCATATATATATTTATACTATCTTTCTGCTATGTCTCTTTTTTATTATCTTCAATAAGAATTTTTTCATACTTTTGAAAAACCGTAATTAGAGAGTTATTAAAATGAAAACCATAAAAATATTTCTGTCAATTCTGCTTTTATCGTCTGCTTTTATTTATGCACAGCAGAAAAAAGTTTACATCGCATACATCGAAGATGAAATAGATCTCGGACTTGCACCATACATCAGCAGGGCAATTTCTGATGCTGAAAAAGGCGGCGCAGATGCAATTATTTTTAAGATCAACACATTTGGCGGAAGAGTGGATGCGGCTACTCAGATTAAAGATGCTATACTTGACAGCAGAATTCCAACGGTTGCTTTTATAAATAACAGAGCGATATCCGCCGGAGCATTGATTGCTATTTCTTGTCAGACAATTATTATGGCTCCAGGAAGCTCCATTGGTGCTGCTACAGTTGTTGATCAAGCTGGAGAAAAAGTAAGCGAAAAATATCAATCATATATGCGTTCTGAAATGCGTGCAACTGCCGAAAGAAACGGGCGACGAACAGATGTTGCCGAAGCAATGGTCGATGAAAGAGTTATTATTAAAGGATTGGTTGATTCTTCTCGACTAGTAACTTTAACCTCTGAAGAAGCACTTGAATATGGCTTTGCAGATACACTTTTTACTAAGATTGATGATGTTTTAGAATTTCTTGATCTAAAGGGAGCAACTGTAGTCCGAGTTGAACCAAATTGGGCTGAAGATGTTGTGAGATTTTTAAACTATCCTTTGGTAGCCTCATTGTTAATGATGATTGGGTTCTTCGGATTGTTTGCTGAAGTGAAGACCCCCGGCTGGGGTGTTCCTGGCACCGCAGGAATAATTGCGTTGGCTTTATTCTTCGGTTCAGCATACATACTTCAACTTGCAACTATTGTTGAAATACTAATGTTCATAGCAGGACTAATTTTAATTGCTTCAGAGATTTTTATTATACCCGGATTCGGAATTGCAGGTATTAGCGGAATGTTGTTAGTGGTTTTATCACTATTTCTATCTCTTATTGGAGGAAGACCGTTCCTCGATTTTGAAATTATTTCTATGGCAATCATTCAACTAGCTGGTGCAATTACCAGTGCGCTAATACTGATTTTAATTCTTGCAAAGTTTCTTCCAAAATCTGCAATCTTTAACAAACTGGTTCTTTCAACGGCAACTGCCGCTAATAGAGGTTATGTATCAAATCCTGATTTCAGCTCTTTAGTTGGAAAGGAAGGTATTGCATTAACAACCTTACGTCCTGCCGGTACTGCTGAAATTGACGGACAAAAAGTTGATGTAGTTTCAGATTCCGAATACATAAAAAATGGAACAAAGATAAAAGTTATAAAGACTGAAGGAATGCGCGTTGTAGTTATTCCAATCAAGGAGAATTAAGTTGATCAAAGATGTCATCTTTTGTGGCTGAAAAGATGACATCTTACAAAGTTTCATCTTTTAACTTCATCAACATCATCTACAAATAAAACAAGAAACGCAGCCAAAATTAAGGATGCCCCACCGAGTAGTAATGCGTAAATTGCTTCTCCGCCTACAATATTTTTAACAAAAAATCCCAAAATAGCTGCGGCAGTTATTTGCGGAATTACTATAAAGAAATTAAAAATGCCCATATATACACCCATTTTCTCAGCAGGAAGCGAACCGGCAAGAATAGCATAAGGCATAGATAAAATTGAAGCCCAGGCTAAACCTATTCCAAGTTCTGATATCAAAAGAAGATTTGGATCTTTGATAATAAAGAAAGATGCAAAACCTAATCCACCGCAAATAAGTGAAATCATATGAACGGTTTTACGATTCGTTCTCTTGGCAAGCCATACTAATACAAATGCCATCACTGCAGCAAATCCATTGTAGACAGACATTAAAACTCCAACCCAATCTGCACCCTGATTATACAATGCTGAAGTTGTATCACTTGTTTCATAAATGTGTCTCGTTACTGCCGGAGTTGTGTAAATCCACATTGCAAATAATGCAAACCATGAGAAGAATTGAACAACAGCAAGCTGCTTCATTGTCTTAGGCATTTTGTAGAGATCATTCAGAATTGTAACAAATCCACCGGAAGTTTTTCCCGAGTTTGATAAGTAACCGGAAAGCAATTGAAGCAATCCGAATATAAACGAACCTATGAAAAGAACATATAAACCAAAATCATCTTCTTTAAGAATGTAATGCAGAAACAAAGAACCAAGTAATCCAATTAAAGTCCAGATCATTCCAAACTTATTAAATTTTGATCCTTCAATTGGTTCAGTAATATATTTTAAAGCTTTTATTTTTTCCTTTTCATCTTCTTCAAACTTTTTCAATTCTTCGGGAGAATATTCTTTTGATGAAATAACCGTCCAGAGAACAGCAAGGAAAAAAAACAACACCGCCGATATAAAAGGAATACTTAACCGAATCAGGAATCTCACCTGCCGGAGCGGTGTTCGGAATACCAAACCAGTTTGTCATCATATATGGTAATGCAGAAGCAATTACAGCACCTGTTCCAATGAAGAAGCTTTGCATTGCAAATCCGTTTGTTCGTTGTTCGGATGGAAGCATATCACCTACAAAGGCACGAAAAGGTTCCATTGAAATATTTATTGATGCATCCATTATCCAAAGCATTCCGGCTGCAACCCAGAGAGCAGGGGAGTTAGGCATAAAAATAATTGCAACTGAAGCTAAAATTGCACCAACTAAAAAGAACGGTCTACGTCTTCCTAATCTATTCCAGGTTTTATCACTCATATGTCCAATTATTGGCTGAACAATGAGACCGGTTACAGGTGCTGCAATCCACAATAGAGGTATTGCATCTATGTTAGCGCCAAGTGTTTCAAATATTCTGCTTACATTAGCATTTTGAAGTGCAAAACCGAATTGAATACCAAGAAATCCGAAACTCATATTCCAGATTTGCCAGAAAGATAGACGAGGTTTACTCATAATTTGTTTTTAACTTAATGTTAGAAAAAATTCCTTATACTGCTGCCAAAATAAAGAACTGTTTCAATAAATTATATCATTAAAATAAATTTATTTTTCTTGCCGGATGGAATTAATAAAGATACTTAATAAGGTTGCTTCTAATACTAATTCCGCTTTTTTCTTTACTCCGCCATTTTATGAAGAATCATTTTCGTTTTTATTCCTGAATCCTTTTAAAGTTATAAACATTTATAGTAACCATAATTTAGAAAAAAAACTTCAAGAAGTTGATCAGTTAAATAAGGAAGGTTATTCATCCTACTCAATTATAAAATATGAAGCAGGATATTTGTTTGAAAAAAAGCTGCAGCCTTATTTACAAGGAAATGAAAAATTAATTCAATTCTTTTTCTTCAAACCAAAAGATGTGATTAAGCTTAATTCATCTTCTTTAAACATAGCTGATAATAAAATCAGGAACTATGCTATAAAGAATTTTCGATTAAACAATACTAAATCGGAATTCAAAAAGAATATTCATAAGATTAAAAAATACATAGCTCAGGGCGATACTTACCAGGTTAACTATACAGTTAAAGGGATATTTAATTTTCAGGGTGATGTTACAGATCTTTTTCTCAAACTTATTTTCAATCAATCTGCACGGTATTCTGCATTCATTAATACTGGTGATAGTTTCATTTTATCTATTTCACCTGAATTATTTTTTGAAGTTGATGGAAGAAAAATATCAACCAAACCAATGAAAGGAACTGTAAGACGGGGATTTGATAATCAATCTGATAATATGATTAAATACAATCTGGCAACTAGTGAAAAGAACTGTGCAGAAAATGTAATGATTGTTGATCTTTTAAGAAATGATCTTGGAAGAATTAGTCAGTTTGGTTCTATTAAAGTCGAAAGTTTATTCGAAGTTGAAAAGTATGAATCACTTTTTCAGATGGTAAGTGAAATTTCATCTAAACTGAGAAAGCAAATCACTTTTTCTGAAATTATAAAAAACATTTTTCCTTGTGGATCGATTACGGGCGCTCCGAAAATCAGAACCATGGAGATAATTAATGAATTAGAAAAAGAACCGCGAGGAATTTACACCGGTTCTATTGGATTCATTCACAAAAAGAAAAAAGTATTTAATGTTGGAATAAGGACTTTGGTTATAAATAAAAAATCACACAAAGGCGAAATTGGTTTAGGAAGCGGAATTGTATGGGATAGTGATGTTGATCAGGAATACCAGGAAACACTTCTCAAAAGTAAATTCTTAACAAATCCGGAAAGCGAATTTGAATTATTTGAAACTATGCTGCTTGAAAACGGAAAAATATTTTTATTGGAAGATCATCTGAACAGACTGAATTCATCATCATCATTCTTTCTTTTCAGATATAATGAAAAAAAGATTCACAAAGTACTGGAAAAAGAAATTTCAAAATTTCATAATCATTCTAAACAAAAAATTAAACTTATTCTTAACAAATGGGGTAAAATAAAAGTTGAAGTCAGCCCTGCAGTAATTCCGCCGAAAGAAATAAATATTATCAATAGTAAAAAGATAATTATTACTGATAATAAATATCAGTATTTCAAAACAACAAACCGGAAGCTTTACGACAGGGAAAATTACTATTATTCAAAAAAAGGTTTTTTTGATGTAATATATTTCAATGAAAAAAACGAATTGGCAGAAGGTTCAATAACAAATATATTTTTACGGTTTGGTGAAAGTTTAGTTACACCACCAGTCAACTCAGGAATACTTGGCGGCATTTACAGGAAATTTTTACTTCATCGTGATTCAAACATCCAAGAGCGAACTTTGTTTTTTGAGGACCTAATCACGGCAGATGAAATTATCCTTACTAATGCTCTTAAGGGTGAAATTAAGGTAAACAGACTTTATCTAAATGAGACTGAGTTTAAAAAATTCGGTTAGTCTGTTTGAAGCATCTTTTAACAATTTTTAATATCTTTACCCAACAAAAATCATACTCAATATGCCGCAGAAAAATGATACAACTTCCAAACGAAAAAAAGAGCATATTGAATTATGTCTGACTGATAAAGTTGAATTCAAAAAAAAGACTAGCGGATTTAAGAATTATGATTTTAAGCATTTCGCATTAACTGAAGTTGATCTTACTAATATTTCTTTTGAAACAAAATTTTTCAAAAAGAAAATTAATTATCCGTTCCTGATTTCATGTATGACGGGTGGATCCTCTGAAGCAGAAAATATAAATGCCCGACTTGCTGATGTAGCAAATCAACTTAATGTAATATTGGGCGTTGGAAGCCAACGTCAGGCACTTGAAGATAAAAATTATCATCGATCATATAAAATTATCAGAGAGAAAGCGCCGGATATTCCGGTGCTGGGAAATATCGGTGCTGCTCAATTAGTAAAGATAAAATCAATTGATCCATTCAAAAAATTGATCGATATGGTTGAAGCAGATGCAATGGTTGTTCACTTAAATCCTTTGCAGGAACTTCTTCAACCTGAAGGTGAAATAGAATTTACCGGACTCAGAAAGAAAATTGTAAAACTTGTGAAGGAACTTCGCGTACCAATAATTGTTAAGGAAGTTGGTTCAGGAATTTCAAAAGAAGCTGCCAAAATTCTTTTAGAATCGGGAGTAAAAGGAATAGATGTCGCCGGTTCAGGTGGAACCAGTTGGGCGGGAGTTGAACTTTTAAGAAGTAAGAAAAATAATGATGAAATATTTTGGGATTGGGGTTTACCAACTTCATACTGCATAAAAGAAGTTTCATCTTTGAAGAAAAAATATAACTTTATTTTAATTGGTTCCGGCGGAATAAATTCCGCAATGGATATGTCGAAGGCATTTGCACTTGGTTCTGATATAACAGCATCTGCATGAATAATTTTACAAAATTTAATTAATCACGGCGAAGAAAATGTCTTTAACATGATTAACGAATGGTTTGATGTTTTAAGAAAAATAATGTTTTTAACCGGTTCTAAAAATCTTAAAGATTTAAGAAATAATAAATTGATTAGAAGGGAAGAACTTAGTTGACCGAACAGGAAATCAAAAATTATGTTAGAATTTACGAGACTGAAAGAAAAAAAGTTGATTTTAAACTTCGGGATTTATTAAAAGGAAGAGACCCCATTTCATTATATGTACCGGCTTCATATATTCTTAAAAGCAGCGGGAAGCGTCTTAGACCAATACTTGTTCTTTTATCTGCCAAAGTAGCTGGAGGAAAATATAATCAGGTTTTTAACGCTGCGCTTGCTGTTGAAATGCTGCACAACTTTACGCTGATTCATGATGATATAATGGATAAAGCTGAGTTGCGAAGAGGAAGAGAAACTCTTCACAAAAAATATGATCTCAATTCGGCCATATTAGCAGGTGATAGCCTTCTTTCAGTAGCATACGAATATTTGTTGAAAGACTGTAACGGAAATGCAAAAAAAGCTTTAGCTTCTTTCACACATGGTTTAGTAGAAGTCTGTGAAGGGCAGAGTCTTGATACTGATTTTGAAACCCGTGAAAGAGTAACAATAGATGAATACATCATAATGATTACTAAGAAAACTGCTATGATGTTAAAGATGAGCTGCGAATTAGGGGCACTGCTTGTTGAAGCAAAACCTCGCGACATAAAAGCATTGTCGGAGTATGGATTAAATCTTGGTATCGCTTTTCAGATTCAGGATGATTTGCTGGATATAATTGGTGATGAAGAAAAATTCGGGAAGAAAGTCGGCGGTGATCTGATCGAAGGTAAAAAAACATTTTTGTTTTTAAAAGCACTTGAAAAAGCAAAAGAGAATGATAGAAATGCATTGTTAGAAGTTGTCAGAAATAAAGGTATAAAAAGATCAGAAGTAAATAAGTACAAGATGATTTATGAGAAACTTGGTGTGATTGATGATGCAAGGAAAGAAATTCAATTGTATACTAACTTGGCATTAAAGGCAGTTGATAGAATTTCAAAAAATAGAAATATTGGAATATTTTACTGGCTTGCCAATTCACTAATAAAACGAAATCAATAATGATTGAACGCAAAATTAAAATTGTTAATAAAGCAGGATTGCATACCCGTCCCGCGGCGACGGTTGTTAAACTGGCGGCGAAATATAAATGCGAGTTTTTTATTTCGCGTAATGGTATGCATATAAATGGAAAAAGTATAATCGGAGTTATGACTTTAGCAGCTGAAATAGGATCTGAATTAACTTTATCATTTAATGGTGTAGATGAAGAAAAAGC